>JAJXZA010000041.1 GCA_021780285.1 Planctomycetota bacterium | reverse complement strand
CGTACCGCCTCTTGGTACCATGGCATGAAACCTACACCTGATGCCCCCTCCCAGCCGCCGCCATCCCCGCAGACGTGTCAACAGCCAACCTCTAAGCCGCACGAGCGCCGAAGGCTCCCTGGTCGCTTCATCCATTGGCTCGGTCAAGGTGGTTGGATCATCGCCCTGCTATTGGTGCTCACCGCCGGCGCTTTAATTAAAGACGTGCTCATCCCCATCATGCAGGGGCACATCGTACATATTGTGGGCGATGGCAAGCATGTTTCGAGCTACGGCTTTAACCTTCACCCGCTGCTGGTGCCGCGCCACGAACTGCTCGCATCCGGCCAGTGCAAAAACTTTCTCGTGGCATTGCGCAAGCCCAAGGTGCTTGGCGTAGCCGAGGTATCTGCAATCAATCAGCGGCTGCGCGACAGCGGTGGGTTTGTGGTGGCGGCTTCGCGGGTCATAGGCGTGGTTATTAACGGCCAGGCTCGAGCGTATCCGCTGCAGATGCTTAACTGGCATGGCATAGCCAACGACACGCTGGGCGGCAAACCCATTGCCGTCATTTACGACGGCCCCTGCGACAGTTCACTGGTGACGAGCCGCGTAATCGGAGGCAAGAAGTTGCGCTTCGCCGAAAGCGGCCTGGTATACAACGGCAACGCCTTAATTTATGACCACCAACCTCAGGCCAGGGATGAAAGTCTCTGGACCAGCATCGGAGGCAGGGCCATCAGCGGCCCAGCCGCCGCAAACCATCTAACGCTCCATGCGCGGCACTGCTGCGTCGTGCCGTGGGGCGTATGGCGCAAGCTGCATCCAGACACCACCATGATCGCCGGCGACCCCGCTCTGTACGATGCCTACCGTAAAGACCCCTACGGTGCGTACTACTTTGAATCTGGTTTGTTGCGTTACCCGGTCAACCCACGCTGGAACCGATCTATTTATCGCTTGAAGGAACCGCTGCTCCTGCTGAAGCTCAACGGTCATTGGCAGCCTGTGGCTTTTGCCGACCTTTTAGCCCATGCGCCGCCCCAAGACAACCCGCTGGCTGGCCGCAATGGAACGCTTACCGTGGCTGGCGAGCGGATAACGTACCGGTGCTGGGTTTATCCGCAATCCACCACGGCGATGGTTTTATCACCTTTGCACATCCCGACAACTTATTGCCTTTTGTTTGCGTGGTACGCCCAACATCCCGCCGAATTTGCCGGAGCACACTGGGGCGAGGCAACAAAGCCATGAGACTGCACTCAGCCTGACCGCAGGGCAAGAGCCGTCGCCCGCCGCCGAATAGGACGCCGGCAATTGATACATAACAACCCCATTGATGAGCACCACGTTAGCTTGAGTGCAAGCGGTAAAGACAAATCGGCTTTTATGCGCCGTGTGTGGTGGATGCAAGCGATCGGGCTATATTCACACCCGCAAGGCGCCCCGTGGAAAATGCAAGCTGCAGATTGTAGCCGCCGCTGGGGCCGGTGAGATCGAGCACTTCACCGGCAATAAACAAACCAGGACACACACGCGATTCCATGGTGTCAGGATTGACCTCGGCGAGGCTTACGCCGCCGGCGGTTACCATCGCCTCTTTGAAGCCGCGCGTCTGATGCACGGTAAATCGAAGTGATTTGAGGCTTTCAATAAGGTGATGCATTTGTGCCGCGGTCAGCACGGCACAGGTTTGCGTTTCGCCGATGCCTGCAAGGCGGCAAAGCACATCTGCGAGGCGTTGCGGAATCAGGCCGGCCAGCATGGTGCGGGGCAGGCGGCGGCCGCAGGCGCTTTGCCATTGCCGCATTTCGGCGGCGAGTTGGTCGCGCGAACGATGTCGCAGCAGGTCTATCCGCAGCGTTATGACATCAAAACGTTCGAGCAGTTCCGCAACTATTTCCGATATATTAAGCACCGCCGGGCCGGAGAGGCCAAAATGCGTGAACATGAGATCGTTGATGCTCGGCGTAGGTTTGCCGGTGGCAAGCCGCGGCAGCGGACCTGGCGCCTCAATGCGAACCTCAACATCCTCAACGGCAACGCCCTGACATTCAGCCACCCAAGCCTGCTGACAAAGCAAAGGCACAATGGCCGGGCGCGGCGTTACGATGGTGTGCCCCAGCGCCTGCGCGAAGCGATAGCCGTCACCGGTGGTGCCCATGCGGGTGTAACTCTGGCCGCCGACGGTTAACAGCAGCAGGCGGGTACTCAGGGTGCGGCCGTCGGCCAAGGTTACCGCAAAGCCCGGCGCGTCCGGTTCATCTGCCGCCAGTTTCCTGACGGCCGCAGCGGCGCAGCTGGGCCCCGCAAAGGATGCAACGCCCAACTCGGCCATGCGCGAGGCCAGGGCATCTACCACTGATTTTGCCTGATTAGAATCGGGATATATTTTGCCATCATGCTCTTCGTGCGTGGGCACACCGCGCTCGGCAAACCACGCACGCAGGGCATCGTTGTCAAAATGGCGAAGCGCCGGAGTTAAAAAGCGGCCATTGCGGCCAAACTGCCCGATCAAAAACTCCTGGCTGCCGGCGTTGGTAAGATTGCAGCGTCCACCGCCGCACACCAGCACCTTGATGCCGGGACGAGCATTCTTCTCAAGTATGGCCACCCGTGGGATTGGTGTAAGCTCCGCCACGCGCTCCTCGCCGCAGGCGACAGCCGCCATCATGCCGGCGGCGCCGGCTCCGAGGATGATAAGCTCAAAATCCATTGCGACGTTATAGCGGGCAACCAAGCCGGATGCAAAAAGAGAAGGAGGCCGACAGGTTATTACCCGGCGGCCCCCGTAAGGGAGTCGTCAAAAATTAAATCACGCACCGCGCCTTTGAGCAGTACTCAGGCTTTGGCGATCTTGCGGCGGCGAACCAAAAGCAGGCCCGCACCACCCATGCCAAGCATGGCAACACTCGCCGGCTCGGGAGCGGCTGACGTTTGAGTCGTGTCGCTGATATTGGCCGAAGCACCGCCCGCCAAGGTGATGGTGAGTACATCGGTCAGAGAATAGGATCCGTTCGTTGCGAAAACAGAGGTGTTTGTCGGCTCTGCAAACGATTGCAACGGATTAAGTGGCGTGCTGGCGGCGGCGACATAAGTTGCTGGGCCGCTTTGAGTTACACCAGGGCCGCTGGTGGTACCCCAGCCATTGGTGTTGTCCGCATAACTGCTGAAGGTGATGGAGTTGCCGACGGCGGCGTTGGTGAGCGTACCGCTGAGTTCGTTGAGCAAGTTTATGTTGCTGCCCTGCGGAACGGTAAAACCAACCTCAGTCACTTCGATAGTCATCGTTTGGGTAGAACCGGTGTTATTGCGAAACGCCAGCTGCAACCCCTGCAGGATGGAACTGCTGCTGGTGGAGGTGGTGTAAGCACTGAAGGTACCGGTGTAATCCGGTGAGGCCGAGCCACCCGAATCCTGTACCGACATATTGCCCACAGAGCCATCCAAGTCACCGGTTTGGTTATCGTAAACAACAACTTGCGATGAACCAGTCTCTTGATAGCCCAGCGCCATAGAGGTGCCGGTGCCAGGGCTGATGACGATGGATGCACTAGCCGCCGGAACAATGGCTGCGGCAGCTAAAGCCGCGACATACAGTTTGATGTTCATAAAAGTCTTCATAATAAAGACTCCCCCTAAAATAAGGTAAATCACATTCGCAGCGGGCTTTTGTGCGGCCCCGACACAATCGGGGCCGCACCCGCCGCGATTAAGTCAATGCATTCAGGCGGCTGCACCCTTGCGACGGCGAAGCAGCAAGAGAGGCAATCCCGCTGCACCTACCAGGGCAAGCGAAGCTGGCTCAGGCGAAGCTATCGTCGGTACATTTGTGACAGTCGTAGATCCCAAGGTGATTTGCGCACCTGCGGGTAGTACCAAGGTAGCTATCTGGGCCAAAGAGAAGTCGCCGCTTCCAAGCGTGTAAACGACGCTTGAAGTTGACCCATTGAACGGACTGGAGGTAATGCCCGAAGCGCTCGACGGACCAGTGTTGGTCAGGGAGGAATAGTTACTTAACGTTATCTGCGAATTGTTCGGATCTACATAGCTTATCACTGAGGCCGAAGCTGACCCCGTGGAAGTAAGTGGAAGATAGGTACCGTGCAGCGTATTGTAGAGCGTCGGGCTGCCAACAACCGTGCCGGTGGGGGCAAAGTTAAAGTCACTCAGCAAAATGGTGATATTGGCGGCGCTACCGCTACTGTTGGTGACGGCAAGAGTGTCGTCATTGAGTATTGTAGTAGGGCCGCGGGTCGATACATTCGGGCCGCTAAAGCTGACGCCGCCCGACGTCGTGCCTGATGGGACGACAAGAGTACCCGAGCCGTTGAAGGACGCAATGGTCCCACCGTTGACCTGCAGTTGCACCAACTCAGTTGTGGCCGCGCTCGCAGCCACAGGCACCGCAGCCAACCCGGCAAGCGCCAAAGCCATTTGAATTTTTCCAGAAGTCTTCATAAAGACTCCCCCTATAAAAGTACGGGCATAAACCCCACACCCGGATGAGAACACCTCATCACAAGTGATGCCCTGAATGTCTATGTTCACCGGATCGCTTGTCGCACCTTTTGGCAGCAAGGAGGAAAGGCTCAACCGCCTTGGCTCACTTGCTGCCACTGATTTTTAAGCGACCTATCACACCAATCGTACTAAGCTTGGCAACTCGCCAAGGCACAAATCAGGCCGAGCCCGAACCCGCTAAGAGTTCGCTCGGCACGTCCATGCGCCCGCTTCAGAAGAAACGCTTGTTCGCTTTATGCCGAACGAGCCATTGTGTTCTGCCGAAGCACTGCCTAACCACTGAGTTATTAACCGGGTTCAGCCAACCCCGTGTTGAACTGCATCAACGCCTAACAGTAGGCGCGGAAAATGCGAAGTCAACAAAATCTTTAAAAAAATAATCGGGGAAGGCGATGTTTTTTGTAAGCGATTGTTTTACCTTAACTTACACCCATAGCCATCCTCGATTGCGCACCAACTCTGACCTAATTATCGGAGCTACATCTTCTTTTTAATGATTTATTTTGAGTTATCGGGCTATAAAACCACCCCGTATGCTAAGTGAAAGTCAAGCCTACTCGACAAAACGATTCCCCAAACGCCGATTCACCCGCCACACCTGCCACGCAACCGCGTCATATCGCCGCCACACTTCCGCCACGCCGCTTGGTACGGGCCGCATGGTACTGCCCATAGGGCCTCGTTTTACGGCAATATCCCTGCAAAGAGTCAACTGCGTTTGTTGAAGCTGGCCGCGGCATTTGCCAGCCGCCACCAACCGGTTCACAATGCACGGCGTGAATCAGCAGGCTCGCATATCGGCTCAACGCATTGTGGTCATCATGCCCAACTGGCTTGGGGATGCCGTCATGGCCACGCCATTTTTATTCGCCTTGCGGCAGCTTTACCCGCAAAGCCATATTGCCGGCCTGGCCAATTCGCTGGCCATGCCGGTGCTCAGCGGCTTGAGTTTGCTGGACGCAGCAATACCGTATCCGCAGAAGCCCGGTCATAAAAAGCCGTCTATCGCCGCGACCGCCGCCCTGCTGCGACACGGGCATTTTGATCTGGCCGTCATTTTGCCCAACAGCCTGCGGAGCGCTATGGCGGCATGGCGAGCGGGCATTCCGCGGCGGCTTGGTTACACCCGCGAATACCGCACACCCTTGCTTACCGACACACTTCGCCCAATTCACCGCTGCGCTAACGATCTTGACCTTCAATGGGCGAGGGAATTTGCCCGACGACTCATCAAAATTCGAACAGATTCCTTGGCACATAAGGCCAACGGCCAAGCCCAAGCCAAGAAAACTCCGCCCGATTGTGTGGGTTTTGAACCCGCGTCAGGGCATGTGCATCGCTTTAACTTTTTAATGCGTCAGGACGATGGCCGCACTTTTAACCAGCAGGGCCATTTTGGCCCGCTGCGACGCAGCCTGGCACAATTTCACAACTATCAGCCGGCACCGGTGGTTGACTACTACCTTCAACTTGCGGATTACCTCGGTTCAACCGAGCGATCGCGTACTTTGCGGTTGGGCATAACCGAAGCCGAGCTAGCCGAAGCCCAAAGCGCCTTGGCTGCCATGCGTATCAGCAGCGAGCAACCGTATGCGATGGTGTTTCCGGGAGCCAACTTTGGCGGTTCCAAATGTTGGCCGCCAGAGCGCTTTGCCGAAGTAGCGGTTACAATCAGCAACCCCGCCGGCCCTATTGCTGCACGCGTAATAATAGCCGGCGCGCCGGCCGAAAAGCCGTTGGTAGACGCCATCTTGCGAAACGTCGCCGAGCCGTCCGGCGCAGGCGTTCTGCATCGGCAGATTGTGCCGCTCGCGGCGGTGCACGATGGCCGAGGTGTTTCGCTGGGCGCGGTCAAAGCCTTGGTGCAGCGAGCCGCACTGATGCTGTGCAACGATACCGGCCCAAGGCACTTTGCGGCGGCGTTCGGCGTGCCGCTGGTAACGCTTTTTGGCCCCACGGACCCGCGTTGGGCTGAAATTTTTTATTCCGGCGAGCGGCAACTCTCGGTGTCTGTGCCATGCGGCCCCTGCCAGCTTAAGCGATGTCCGATAGATCACCGTTGCATGACGGCGCTGGGTGTTGAACAGGTTTGGAACGCAGTCTTGGAGCAATGGCAAAGGACACGACCGTGAAGGTAGCGCTAATTATTGAACATTTTGACCCGCATCGCGGCGGAGCTGAAGCCATGACGGTATGGCTTGCGGGCGAGCTTGCCGCACGCGGCCACGAGGTGCATGTGGTATGCCACGATGCCCGCCCCCCCAACCCGCGGCAGGCGGCGCATGCCGGTGCATCGTACGATGCCGAGCGGTCGCGCAACAGCCTTCCTGCAGCCGCGGCGGCGCCCGACGGTGTCGTGATTCATCGCCTGCGCGGCGGCCGTTTAAGTACGGGCTTTGGCTTTCGGCATTTTGGCCGCCAGGCCGCCGCCTGGTGCCGCGAGCATAAACCGCAGGTAGCTCATTCCATGACGATCGCCTGGGCCGGCGATGTATACCATCCGCACGCGGGAGTATATGCGAGCATTCAGCGGCAGTCGGTGGCCATGCGCGACACGCCGGCCAAAGCACAGATGAAGAAACTGCTGCTGAAACTGGCAGGCAAACAGCGCATGCTGCTGAAACTTGAGCGGGCCGCCATTGAATCGCCCGCACGCGGGGGAGCCAAACACATTATCTGCATCAGCGGCCTAATGGAGCAGGAATTCACCAAGTTGTATTCGGTGCCGCCGCAACGGTTGATCAGACTTGAAAACCCGCTGATGCGACCAGCGCCCGATGCTACGGAGATTGCCGAGCACCGGCAGTGGCTGCGCGACATATATGGCTACCGACCCGATGACCGGGTGGCGCTCTTCGCGGGTCATGATTTTCGGCGTAAGGGGCTGGATTGGGCCATTCGCGCCATTGGCGCTACACAAAGCCAATGGAAATTGCTGGTGGTGGGACTGGGGCGGGTGCGGCGCTTTCTGGAACTGGCCCAGAAGCTCGGCGTTGCCGAACGGGTGAAGTTCATCGGTCCGACCGAGCATATGAGCCGAATGTTTGCCGGCAGCGATGCCTTGCTGCTTCCGACATTTTATGAAAGCTTTGGATTGGTGGCCCTGGAATCGCTGGCGCACGGGCGACCGGTGATTAGTACCAACTATTTGGGCTGCGGCGAACTTGTCCGCAGCAGCGGCGCCGGCACGATTGTTCCCACACCCCGAAACGTAGCGGAAATGGCGCTGGCGCTTGATGCACTGCCCACCAGCGGCCCAGAGTTGGCTCGCATGCAGGCCGCGGCCATGCGTGCCGCAGCCAACTCTCAACCCGGCCCATACCTCGATAAGCTCGAAGCGATTTATCAAAGGGTCGCACGTCAATAAACACAATATCTCTCGCCCGCAAATCGAAGAGGATACAGCCATCCATGCGCATCAAACCCAATCGGCTTGGCCGCAGCCATTGCGTCCTCGAAGGCCAGAAAAGCCAACATCAGGGCTGCGGCAGACTGAGCCACCGCATTACCTCTCGCCCCTCGGCGAGTCGTTGAGGCGTGGGGCGATCAGAAAAATCTTCCAGTAATAGCCAGCCGGAGAAGTTATTTTTGTGCAGCGCAGCCCGCAATTCATGCAGGTCGGCCATGCCCTCGGCCAGCGAGTCCCACTTGACGCCCCACCGTAGCCGATCGCCTTCGCCAGTTTTAACCCGCACGGCATTTTTTATATGAACCTCGGCGAGATACGGCCCCAGCATTTCAACAGCCATGCAAAAATTCTCGTAGCCTTCCACAACGGTATTGCCGGGGTCCATTATCACGCCGATGTACTTCGGGTTCAGCCCATCCACCATACGTACACACGCACTTGCGGTAGGCGTCAGAGACCCTTGGTGCTGCTCCAAACAGGCGCGAACGCCGTAGCGTTGAGCCAACCGCTCGATGTGCGCAAAGGCGCTGCGGGCGGCAGCAAACTGAGTGTTGTAATTGCGCAAGGCGTCGTAGTTGGGAGCGGTAACGCGGACGTTCATGCCAGAGCCGGCCGGCATAGCCGCCATGACCGATTCCACGCTGGCGGGTTCGAGGCAGGTGTAATAAGGCGAAATGGCGGGCGTAGCCAGCCCAAGCTCCGCGGCCGCCTGCATAAGGCGCGGCAACTCGACAGCCAGCGCGTCTGGCGCTATGGTCGCGCGGTTATTATTCCAGTAGCCGTAAGGCCCATGCGCCGCAGCCGGAGCAGCAACGCGCCATTCGATGCCCTGAAAGCCGGCTTGAGCGATGTGCTCGATAGCCTCATCCGGCGCAAGCTCCGGCAGAATAATTGAACAGATGCCGCAATGAATATCACCCATATCAATACTCCTTATGATGCCTCAGGTGTTTCGACGGCACGAATCGTCCTGCGCAGCCGCCGACGGCTTTTCAGCAGCAGCAAGCCTACAACCAAAAGCACGCCGCCGCAAAATATAAAGCTCACCCGCCCGGACATGGGGTTGGGTATCAGCGCAAAGAGCATCACAGCGACGCCGTACGCCGCACTAAGGCGCCCTAAAATAAGGTACAAATGCGGACGATGATCACTGATGCACTCAACGTGCGGGTCCACCGGCGTGCGCAGATTCGCCCGCAGTTTTTCGATGCGGGCCTGATGCTCCGGCGAACTGGCGCGGTAGAACAAGCCGGTCAAAAAAAACCATGCAGTGCCGATGAGAATGACGCCGACGGTGGTGAGAATGAACAAGCCATCAGCCTGCGCGTTGGCGTTGTGCTGACGGGCCAGCAGTGGAAAGAAGAGTCGCAGTAGAGGTCCGCTTTCTATTTTCAGCGCCAGCGCCGCCGCCAGCGACACCAGCGCCGTACTCCAGGCGGCCCAGCCGGGCGTCCGCAGATAAAACAGCCCATACACCAGCGGCAGCGTGAGCGGCAGGGTAAGGCTGGCCGCGAGTTGATTGGTAAGGTCAAACAGACCCGTCAGATGCATGGTGCTTAAGACAAGCCCGACAGCGGTAATCAGAGCGCCAAATACCAGCGTAAGCACCTTGCTCACCACCAGCAGCCGCCGTTCGCCGCATTGCGGATTCATAATGGGCAGGTAAAAGTTGCGCACCAGCACGCCGACGCCCTGGTTAAGCACAGCGTCCATACTGGTGATGGTGGCGGCGAAAATGCCGCTTACCAGCAGACCAATAAGTCCGCGCGGCATGGTATCAAGACACACCGCCACATACGCCGCCTCCGATGGGTGTTGCAGTTTGGGAAACTCGGCGTGCAGGTTGGGATGCGTGATGATGGCCGTCATGGCCGGCAGCAGCCATAAAACAGGCGCAAGCAGCAAACCGATGATTGGAATGAGCACCATGCGCCTGGCCTCGCGATCGCTGCGCACCATCAAATATTTGGGCGACATTTCAATGCTGTTATACACCAGCACGTTCAGCAGCAGCATGGCGGCCATCCAGCCAAACAGCATCACCGCCGGCGTCTTGGCGGTCCAGTCAAAGTAATAGCTCGGCACCTTGTGAATAAACCCGCTGATACCGCCAACCGCCGGCTGACGCAGCGCCAGCACCGCCGCCACCGCTGTGATGGCCGCAATTAAAAACATCTGAATAAAGTCGTTGGCCGCCACCGCCCAGGCGCCGCCGGCAAATGAAACCAGCGTGATGACCCCGCCGCAGACAATCAACGTAAGCACAATGCCCACGCCAAACACCGCCGACATGAAAACCGCCACTGCGTTAAGCCCCACCCCGGCAAGTAAAATAAGCAGCGGCAGCTTGACCCAGGTGTAAAACTGCTGCGTCGGCCTGCCATAGCGCTCGTACACAGCTTCCATCCAGGTAATGACGCGCAGCCGCCGCAGCCGTCTGGCGCCCAAAAAGAATACGGTGACGTATCCCACGACGTTGGCAAGGTACAGCACCAATACGAAAGTGCCGTCATGGTAGGCCTGCCCCGCCGCAGCGGTAAAGGTCCAGGCGCTGAATCCCATAAACAGCGCCGCGCCGGTAATCCACCATGGCATTGAACCGCCGGCGCGGAAATAGTCGGAGGTGTTTTTACTTAAACGACGGAACAACACGCCCGCGGCCATTATGAATGCAAAATACAGTCCGATGACCAGATAATCGTAAATTGATAATTTCATCCGCTGCTCCAACGACCACATTTAACCCGGCCCCATACTCAGGCTACGCCTGCCGCAGCAGTACCGCCGCCCAGGGCTGCAGGGTCACAACCACGCGCAAGTTGCCGGCGGCATCCGCAGCCAGCCGATCGCACCGCGTGCTCATCGCCTGTTGCCGCAGCAAAGCCACTATCTGGCGGTCAGGCTGATCAGGAGAGCCGGCGGCTCCTGCGGCGGATAGTGATGCCACAGCCCGACAATTCTGCCCGTGGCTTTATGCCGGGTTATAACCCCATCGAGCCACTGGTGCACGGGTTTGCCAATAACCGATGGCTGCGTGTACACGGCCCGCCGCCAGGCGGCATAAGGTGCTATTAAAGTGCCTGCCGCTAAATTTGCCAGTTCTCGCCGTTTAAATACGGCGCATTTTTTCAGATAGGTCTTGGAATCGCCGGGCGGGCTGACGACCGGGTGTGACGGTGCGTTTGACGACACAATGCCCATTAGCGCAATGTACCGGCCTCGCGTGCCGCGCCACCGCTGCGCGATGTTACAGACCGCACCATCGCATGGGCCGCAGTTGCAGCAAGCTACCTTATTCAAACACTGCAACCGGCACGCCGATGAGGGCCGAGCGTACCCGCGAGGCAATGGCCTCAAGTTCATCCGCCGTCAGCTTGGCAGCGTACGACTCTGTGGTTTGCCGCGCTACTGTGTATAGTTGTACCAGTTTGATGCGCCCCGCGGACGCCATGATTGCCGCAAGCCGGGCGATGTACGCGTCAATTTCGGCGGGAGGCGGCGGCTCGTTGTGTATGCGCATGAGCAGGGTCTGAATGACGGTAGGCCGGGTTTGGCAACACCAGGCGAGATTGCTCAAAATGCGGTCCAGCGGCACTGCGGAGCGGTCTACCAGCTTGTAGTAGGCCTCGGTGCCGGCATCGAGTTTGGCCCATACTTCGCCATTGTGCTGATCCATAAACTCCAGTGCAGCACGTACCGCCGGCCTGTGGAACATGCTGGCGTTGGTAATCAACACAAGCTTCACACCGGCGAGGCGGCGCCGGGCAAGCGTTTTGGCAGCCATTCGCACACACTGCGGAAACAGTGGCTCGGTTGTCGGCTCGCCATCGCCGGAGAAGGCAACATCATTAAGTCGTCGCAATTGCGGCGAAATTTTATCGAAAGGGTCGTGGGTATATATGTCGCCCGATTGCACCATGGTAAGCAGGCCGTCAAGTTCGGCCTGCACCTGGGCAATATCCACATGCGTTAGGGTTGGCGGCTCTTTGCGGTTGACGCTGCAATAAATGCAGTCAAAATTGCATACTTTGTCAGGGTTAAGGTTGATACCCACGCTTATGCCGCCGCTGCGACGCGACACAACCGGGTATACATAACGATTGGCGGCCCATTGCCGCGGGTGTTGGGCAAAGGCGCGGCGGTTCTCCGGGAGTTG
The DNA here is from genome assembly GCA_021780285.1 of Planctomycetota bacterium. Lineage (GTDB taxonomy): Bacteria > Planctomycetota > Phycisphaerae > WQYP01 > WQYP01 > JABEVB01. The sequence goes on along the minus strand of JAJXZA010000041.1, from coordinate 7,032 downwards.
GGTGGTATCAGCGGCCGGCCTTGACTGGGTCATGAAAGCGCACCTCTCGAACGTTTGACGTTATGGCACATAGTCAACTAGCATAACACCTTAGGAGCCTGTCCGGGTAATAGCGGCCTTGCGATGGGCCTCAAATGCGACCGATGCGCGGCGGAGGACCGAAGCGACTCTGGAGGGTGAGTCTGCGAGGTCCGACAACAAAGCAGCCGGTGCATTTCAGGCTTGCCCTGCCGGGCGGTATGCCTTTTGGCCCCCTCGGCGGCGCGGCTCCGCGACGACGAAACTGAGTGTTGCTTGTAGAATAAAAGGGTATAGATGCCCCCGGAAAATGAGCCAGAAACATCGGCCCAAGCCTCACCCGCCCGGGCCACCTCCGCCAAGAGCGCTACGCGCGTGGGCGCACCGGCATTATCGCCTGCGCCCGAGCCACCGCCGGTGCCGGCGGTGCCGCCCGAAGAGCCGCTGGCCATTATTTCGGATATTCACGGCAATTTTGAAGCTCTTACGGCGGTCATGGCTGAGATCAAGTCGCGCGGTATCACACGCATTTGCTGCCTCGGCGATGTTATAGGCTATGGCCCCAATCCGCTGGAGTGCCTGGATACCGTTATTGAAAATTGCGAGTTTACGATCATGGGCAACCATGATTTCGCAATATTCTATGAACCGTTCAATTTCAATACCGCCGCTGAAAACTCGGCCTTCTGGACGCGCCAGCAGTTTGAAAAAGACCCTGACCGCACCCGGCGCAACCGCCGTTGGCGCTACCTTGGAGCCATGCAAACGCGCATGAATACCAAGCGGTTTCTGGCGGTGCATGGTTCGCCGCGTCGGCCCATCAACGAATACATCTTTCCCGACGATATATACTCGGCAACACAGAAGCTTGCGAGCATTTTCGACCGATTCAGCCATTTATGCTTTGTAGGTCATACCCATGTGCCGGGCGTATTTGTGCCGCATCCTGATTTTTATTCGCCGATAGACCTGAATCAGCGGTACGACATTACCGAGGAGCGGGCGATTATAAACGTCGGCAGCGTGGGCCAGCCGCGCGATCATGACCCGCGGGCGAGCTTTGCCATTCTGCATCACGATCATGTGGAGTTTGTGCGCGTTAACTATGATATTCACGCCACGGTGGAAAAGGTGCGGGCGGTTGACGCGCTCGACAACTTTTTGGGCCAACGGCTTATAGAGGGGGCCTGATGGCCCGCACCGCCAACAATCGGCCCGGCTGTAAAGCAGCACGGGCCGCATCCCTGAAAGGTAATGACTCATGGATATGAAGAAATTCATACAGATTATGCTGTTCTCACTGGCCGCCGCCGTGGTGGTGGAGCTGGTGCTGAACCACTTCAGCCAAAACAAACATAAGGCCGCCGTCGAAGCGGCCAAACTGGTTGCAAACACCACCAACGCCACGCCGCTGGCGGTTACCAAAAACGCGGTTCCGCCGCAGATTATTACCCTGGGCAGCGCTGTCGCGGGCCAACCATATAAGTTGGCGCTGCAAATCAACACCGCCGGCGCAGGCATAGAAGAGGTGCAGCTTAACGCCAGCGACTACCGCGAAACCGAATCTTCTAAAACCGGCCTCGTGCTCCTGCGAGCGCGTAAAGACTGCCCGCTGCCATTCAGTACACGCTATATTATTGCAGGCGGCCATGCGTATGATGCGCGGAACCTGGTGTGGCGGGCCAAAACCAAAGGGCGAACGCCCACGCAAGTTACGCTGGAATACGCCATTGCGCTTAACAGCAAAGAGCTCTTTACGCTTGATAAAACCTTTCGCATTAATCCTAAAACGTACAATGTGACCATCACTTCAAGCATTAAAAACCAATCGGCGGTGCCGCTGAAAATCGCGATAGATCAACTCGGCCCTGAAAGCCTGCCGCTGCAGGATGTGCAGTCTGACATGCGCTTGTTCATGAGTGTCGGCTACCGCGGAAAGAGCCGCTATCTTGATACCACAGGCTTTCCGCAGGTGTATCAGTCGGCGATGGCGGGTGCAAATGTTGCGCCCGTCAAACTGGGCAGCTTTATCGGGGAAGATCACCTGCTGTGGGTGGCGGCTACGAACCGATTCTTCACCGCCATTGTAAGGCCGCAGCCCAATGTGGGCGAAAAGATCAAATACGACGCGCTCGACAGCGGTGCACGCATTCCACAAACCAGTTCGCTTGGCCAAGCCTTTGTGAAGCGAGTAGGCCCTGACGCCACTGAAGAATCGCCCACGGCTGTTGCGGCCATCGTGCTTGATGGCGAGCCGCAAACCGTGGCGGCGGGCCAGTCGGTGCAGATGCCGCTGGCCGTTTACTTCGGCCCGAAAAAGCGGGCGATTTTAGCAGGCTCCGGCAGTGCTCCGCCGCAGTCGGAGGCCTACAACTTTCATTTGTACCAATACCTGAGCGTTATTGAGTTTAATCAGGGAAGCTACTGTTCGTTCTGCACGTTTTCGTGGCTGGCGATGGTTATTCTAAAGGTGCTTGACTGGATTCATATGCTGGTGCCCAACTACGGTGCTGCGATCATTATCCTCGTGATTGCCGTCCGATTGCTGCTGCACCCGCTGACCCGTTACGGCCAGATCAGCATGACACGGATGCAGCGCCAGATGGCCAAGCTGCAGCCCGAACTTGAAAAAATAAAGACCCGCTATGCCAAAGACCCGGCCAAACTGCGCGAGGCGCAGATGGCTTTGTATAAAGACCACAACGTGAACCCGGCCGCCAGCGTACTCGGCTGCCTGCCCATGATCTTGCAGATGCCGATATGGATTGCACTGTATTCCGGCCTCGCGGTGGATATAGACCTTCGGCAGGCGGTGGCGATTCCGGGGTGGCTGACGGATTTATCTAACCCGGACACCATCGCCCATTGGCAAACATCATTTCATGTGCCGGTGCTGGGTTATATGCTTCATGGCCAAAGCTTTATTGCGCTGAACTTACTGCCCATTCTGTTGGGATTCGTGTTTTTTGCGCAAATGCGATTCCAGATGCGCCTTGCGCCGCCGCCCACCGACCCGCAGCAACGGCAAACGCAGATGATTTCGCAATACATGATTCTGCTGTTTCCGCTGTTTTTGTACAACGCGCCATCGGGGCTGAACCTGTACATTTGTGCCAGTACCATCGGCGGACTTCTTGATACCTGGCTGGTGCGACGACACCTTAAAAAGCTTGACGCCAAACAGGCGGCGGCCGCCTGACAGATTTTCCTGTTGCGTTGTTGCTGATGCTTGCGGGCGAGTTGCGCTGGCCCTGCAGCCCGGTCTTGGCCGGATGCCGGTCGAGCAACTTATCGGCCCGTGGCAGCGCTGCGAAGCAGAAAGCACCAAATCCGCGATTTTTTGCCGGTGAGGCGCACTTCTATGAATCGGTCATACCTGATCGGCCCCGCTGCCGGTTGGGTGGCCACGGCCTTGGGGTTGGATGATGGAGTGCCGGAGTGAGGGCTGTTGGCCGGCTGCGTGCCGGAAGCCGCAGGTTTGGCCGGCACGGGCAGTACGAGTTGCACCGAGCGTCCAGTCTCTACCGGGCCAAAAGGCTCCCACGGGCCGAACTGCATGCCTGATAAATTACAGCGAATCTGATTGCCGGCGGCATGCAACTGCCCCACCGGCACCCATACGCAGCGGGCCAATCCGTTGATGCGGCCAATGCGGGCGTTGGCGAGCAGTATGGGCAAACCAGCCGCATCAGAACCAGGGGCTGAAGTTGCACGGTTAACGACGCTGAGCAATTGGGGCGCCTGTGCCAGCGGCGCAACCGCCACTGGCGGCAAGCCCGCGATGGCACTGGTTTGCAGGGCGGCAACCAAACTTTGCGGCGAATTGGTTGATAAAATGTAGGCAGCTTGCGGGTTAAGCGGCAGTTCTTTCCAGCCGGGAGTGCTGGTCGGAATCGTTTGGCCTACAGCATCAACTGATCGCATGACGCCGGCGGCATCGTAAACGCGCAGCGACCCGGTAGGCCACTGCGTACTTAGCGTAACGACCGGATGCGACTGCCCGGCAAGAAGGGGGCTGCAGTTGCCGGCCGGCCATAAACGCCATGCCAGCCATTTTTGATCGCACAAGCCGCCGGCACCCATACCGGCGATTACGGCAACAGCCGTTTGATCGGGCCGGGTAAAGACGGCCCGCACGCCCGGCAGAGCATCATGGACCGTACGGAACAATTGGGCCGCACCAAGCCAATGGGCAGCTGCACCAAAATCGCCTTCATCATACGCGACAACTTTAGCGCCCAACGCCAGCGCCACGCCGGGCGCGACAACGGGATGTTTGGCGGCAGCAGGCAACAGCCACAACGGAATGCCGCGCCTTACCCATGGCTGAACTGCAGCCAAGTTGATGGGTGAATCGGTTACGGCAATACCGGTTGGGGCGGCTATATTGCGGGCAGCGGTGCGTTTGCCAGCGGGCCAGAGTTGCAAGCTCAAATAAATTTGCAGGTGTGGTTGCCAGCGCCGCAGCCAGGCAAGCATTGTTCGCACTTGTCGGGGCGTAAGCGTAAGCCCGGGCGCGGCCCGCAGAACAATAGCCGGTGCGCGGCTTGTAGTTATTGCCGAGCGCAAGCGCCTGGCGAGTTTAAACAGCGGTAAAACCCAGTGACGCCAAGGCATGGCGGGCAGCCTGGCTTGGAGAACCGGCTCGCCATGAGCGGCGGCAATTTGGCGTGCGATCAAGACTATCGGGGGCGTTATGCGGTTGTGTTGCAGCGGTAAGACAAAACGTTCAATGCCTGTTTGCCGGATGTAATCGGCAATGAACGCTTCGGCATGCGGAGCAAAGAATGGCCGGGGCGGCAGTGCGAGCCAGGGTGGTCGCCTGTGCGGCGGCAAAGTCGGCGGCATAATACAGAGCAGGTTTTTACGGGCGTTTGCCTCCAGCCATTGATGCCGCCACTTCAGGCGATAGCAGCCAACGGTATCAAAGCTTTCCGGCACGCGCAGCGCGACGGCGCCATGAGCCGGTATAGTTGCGGGCAGCACCGGCGTGACTGCCAGGTCGCGCCAGGGTGCATGCGATGCACCGGGGTGCCGGCCCGCGGGCTGAAACATCCAATGCAAGCGGCCGCTGAACTGCTGCGGCTGATCTGTAGGATTAGCCGCCACCAATTCAAAATTTCCCTTTTCACCGGCGTGATAAATGCCCGATGGATGATCGGCCGCCAGTATTGATAGCTTCAGCGCTGAAGCCATGGCCAGGCGAATTGATCCTGCGGCGCCGCACCCTACCGCAAGCAGCACGGGCAGCCACCAGCCGACCTGGCGGCATGGAGGCCTGTTGAATGTGCTTTTTTTGTCAATTGCAATTGCCAGCATAATTTATCAACAACGTGCGACGCTGCGTTGCATTGCGTAAAGATTACATGAAGATTGCGTTCGGAGGTCACATTTCGTCCAGCACGGCAATGCCGAGTAACTCCTGCAGGCCTACGCGCAAAACGCCGGCAGTAACAACACAAAGCTGCAGGCGGCTGTGGCGAGTGGCTGCATCGGCCGCCTTAAGCACCGGGCAATTCTCATAAAACGATGAATAGGCGCCGCACAATTCATACAGGTAATGGCACAAATGATGCGGTCGCAGGTCGCGCACCACCGAATCTACAGCGCTGGCGAAGGCCAGGAGCTTTTTGGCCAGGGCTATTTCCTGCGGCTCGGTGAGAATGATAGCGCCGGCCGGCGCTGCGGAAACTTCCTGGCGGGCTTTACGCAGAATGCTGCAAATGCGGGCGTAGGTGTACTGCAAATATGGGCCGGTGTTGCCTTCAAATGAGAGCATGCGGTCCCAGTTAAAGATGTAATCGGTGGTGCGGTCTTGCCGTAAGTCGGCATATTTGATGGCTCCGATGCCTACCGCTTTTGCCACGGCATGCCGGTCGGCGGCGGAAAGATCAGGCCGCTTCTGGAGCAGTACTTCATCGGCCCGCTGCACGGCCTCTGCCAACAGGTCGCGCAGTTTGACCGATTCGCCGGAGCGTGTCTTAAAAGGTTTGCCGTCGTCGCCCAAAATAGCACCAAAGGCCGCATGTTCGAGCCGCACGGGCCGGCCAGAAACCGGATTGATATCCCAGTGGGCGGCGCGCAGGGCGTCAAATACCATCGAAAAATGCTGCGCCTGGCGGCTGTCGGTGGTGTAGATAACCCGCTGGGCGTGCCAGTCGCAGTTAAGCGGGGCTTGGTCTTCAGGGGTGAGTTTGTTTTCGATAATTCTAAAGTGCAGGGCCGCCAAGTCGGTGGTTGCATATAAAAATGCGCCATCGCTCTTTTGAATAATCAGCGGCAGCGGCTTTTTGTCTTTATCCACATAACCGGGCAGAAATACGCACACCGCACCATCCGATACGGTTGCGAATGCCCGCGATACCTTGGCTTCGCCCGGTGGGGTTGCGGTTGCCGGTGCGCCGTCAGGGCCTTGGTCGTCCGGGCCGTCGCCGCCGCTGCCAAGAGCCGATTGCAGCAGCGCAACAACCTTGGGCAGGCGGTCTTTGTAAAAACTTTCGCCGCGCTCGTCGGCCGGGGTTAGCGTAATGCCCAGTTGGTCAAAGAGTTCACGGCAATGGCGGCGGCTTTCGTGAACGATCCAGTGCCAAATGCTTACGGCTTCGGGCTTGCCATGCTGGAGGTCTACGACGGCCTGGCGGGCCTCGGCGGCAAATTGCGGGTCTTCTTTGTCGCGTTGGGCAGCCTGTTTGTAATAGGCATCGAGGTCGCTGATGGCGACATTGCCGCGATCTAAACTCAGTTCGCGCCCCTGACGAATCAGCATGCCGAACTGGGTGCCAAAATCGCCCACATGATTCTGGCGAATGACCTGGTGGCCCAAAAAAGCCAGTGTACGGGCGAGTGCATCGCCAAGAATGCTGCTGCGCAGATGCCCGACGTGCATTTCTTTGGCGATATTGGGGCCGGCGTAATCTACCACGGCGGTTTGCGGCTCGGCGGCGGCATCCACCGCGCCGCGCGACAAAAGCGCCGGATCGGCGGCAATGGACGAAAGCTGCCGCTCGAGCCACT
>JAJXZA010000258.1 GCA_021780285.1 Planctomycetota bacterium | reverse complement strand
GGAAGATTTACGATATGCACTTCACAGTTTTTTCAAATATTCTGGCCCAAGCGGGCTATCGACGCCGTGTGCTCCGCGAACCATGACGGCCAGCAACTGTAAACGTCCGTTAGGGACAGTACACTAGTGTCCAAGAACAGCCCTGCGTAAGGCGGGCTATTGTTGTTGACGATGTTGACGTACCAGTTTTGGAAGCCGCTGCCCTGGTTGGACACGGTGACGCTGTCGAACTGCGAGCCCGTATAGTTCCCAGCATTATCGCTGGCGATTTCCGCCGCCGAGGATACGCCGACCATTGCCAAAAGCGAAGATGCCGCGGCGATGAGCATCAAGGCCTTTACCGATGACAATTGCGATCCCATAAACTTTTCTCCTTTTCTTATGGGCACCTGAACTTTTTTACCCGCACACTACTTCTTCGCGTGCAGGTTAACGCACGAGCATTAGTTTAACCGTTTCAACAACTTTGTCAAGGGGGTTGTTGAAATTTTTTTCGGGGTCGCTTACGACCCCGTCAGGCCAACTCCAAAGCATGATATTTCGTTCTGTAGAGCGTCCATAAAATCGCGCCAAAAACTTCACCGGCAACTTCACTGGACACTTGGCTCGCGAGAGCCATTTTACTGTACCGCACCCTAACTACGAGCACTAGTTTAACCATATTTTGAGCAAAGTCAAGTATTTCTGTAATTTTTTTTGAATCCATTCACGAGACCTATAATATCGAGCATATCCTGTAAAAAAAATTTCCATTCTTTTTTCGAGCGATCCTGCGGTGCCGCCCCTGGCCTGTTGCAAACCCCGCGAGCCGTTTATGGGACACCGTTGCGATCACGCGCGAAACCTAATATCAGTGGTTAACAGCGCAATTTTTGGCCGTAAAATGGTTGACAAATTTTAACTGATTGTTAAACTGTTTAATCAAGTTAACCAAGATTGTGCAATGGCCCGGTGGCCATTCGGGCGATAAGAACAATACTGTGAGATTGAGGCGTCATATGAACAGAACCAATAAATTAAAACCAGACGGTTTGTCAACCACCGCCCCGACTGTGAATCATACCAACACACAAGCAACACACATCACCTTCGACGCGCCGGCTGAACGTGAAAAACAATCCGAGCGCGTAAGCATCCGTGAAGTCGCACGCGAGGCCGGCGTTTCCGTCGCGACCGTTTCAATGGTTATGAACCATAACCCGCGCATCAGCCGTGCCACGCATTTGCGGGTGCAAAAAATGATAGATCGGCTCGGCTATCAGCCCAATCGTCTGGCACAATCGCTGTCGGGACGCTATACGCAATCGCTTGCTGTTATGTTGCCGCCGCTGCGACACGCTTTCGCTGATGCTTATTTTGGCGAAATCTTGAGCGGCATTGCCGACCGCGCCGGCAAACTCGGCCACAAACTGCTCCTCGAGCAGGCCAAGCCGCAATTCATCCGCGAAGGCAAGCATCTGGAACTATTTGAACGCCGCTTTGTGGACGGGGTATTGTGCCTTGGCTTTAACGAAAAGCACCGCTTTCTTCAAGATTTTTGCTCTAAAGAATTCCCGGCTGTCATTGTAGACAATCGGCTCATCCAAACGCCTTGCGATTTTGTGGTGTGCGACTATCGCCTTGGAGCACAACAGGCCATGAACTGCCTGCTGCAGCTCGGCCATCGCAAAATCGGCCTGATTTACGCAGCCCCCGAAAGCTTTACCGCCCGCGAGGTGGCGGACGTTTACCTTACGCGCCTGCAGGAAGCCGGCTGCCCCACCGAGGTCACCCGTCGCCGTGACGGCTGCTTTACCGATGAGGGCGGCGCTGCGGCCGCCGGGCACATTTTAGCGGCACACCCTGACACGACGGCCCTGTTCTGCGGCAACGATAAAATGGCGCTGGGGGCTTTGCGCTACCTGACCAGCGCCGGCAAGCGCGTGCCGCAGGATGTTTCGGTGATTGGCTGCGACGACATTCAACATCTGGCTTATTTAAGCCCCAGCCTTACCACCGTTCATCTACCTCTTTATGAATTGGGCGTACTGGCCTGCGATAAACTCGTTGAAAAAATTCGCGGCAAGGGCGAACATATCGCCGAAACGCTGCCCACCCACCTGGTGCTGCGCGAATCCACCGGCATCGTACCGACTCGCAATGCCGAAAGCCCGCGATGCCGGCAATCGCCATGCTGCGACAGCACGCCAGAGCGCGCTGCTGTTGCCGCCGGTGACTTGCGCAACTGCCGGCTCGCTAAACTAACCATGAAAAATCGCCAATGCGTCGTGAATGGCGCTGGGCAAGCCGTAAATGTCCAAGCCTGTGATGATGATGCAGCACGCCCAGCCCGTCAGCATCAGAAACCACCCATTGCGATGCGCCCCCATGACCTTGCGTGAGCTGGTGAAGATCATCAGCGGCACCATCGCCAGCGGCAATTGAATAGCCAGCAGAACCTGACTTAAATTAAGCAGATTGTTGATGTTGGGTTTATGGGAAAAAGCCACCAGCAGTATCGCCGGCACAATGGCCAGCACGCGTGTAAAGAGCCGCCGCACCCAGGGCCGAATGCGCCAGTTCATAAAGCCTTCCATCACCACCTGCCCTGCCAGCGTGCCCGTAATGGTGCTGCTTTGACCGCTGGCCAGCAGTGCCACCGCAAATAGAAGGCTCGCCACCCCCGCCCCCAGCAGCGGCGTAAGGGTTAAAAATGCCACGCGAATCCAGTCGCTGTCGCCGGAAAATGCAATATACCGGCCATCGGGCAACGTCGCGCCGCTTTTGCCGAAGAATACCAGCCCGGCCAACACAAGTATTGCCGCGTTAACCACAAAGGCGGCTGTAAGCGCCAGCACGCAGTCCAACGTGTTGTACTTGATCGCGCGGCGTATGCTGGCATCATCGGCCTGCAGCCGGCGAGACTGCACCAGGGCGGAATGTAAATATAAATTGTGCGGCATAACGGTTGCGCCAATAATGCCCATGGCCACAAACAGCATGTCGCGGTGGGCAAAGAACGTTTTCAGGTTGGGCGCAATTGTCGCGCGGGCAACCGCGGCCAAATCAGGGCGAGTGGCCGGCAGAATAAATATTTCAATGATGTAGCAAACGCCTATCGTGAGCACCAAAACGGTAATAATCGCCTCAATCATCCGCACGCCGATGCCTTGCAATGTCAGCAGTAGCACCACATCAAACGCCGTAATAATCAAGGCCCAAAGCAGCGGTATGCCGAACAACAAGTTGATCGCCAGAGCGCTGCCCAGCGCCTCGGCAAGGTCGCAGGCGGCAATGGCGATTTCGGCGCTGATCCAGTTGGGCAGGCGGGTCCACTTCCAAAATCTATCGTGCGAAAGCTGCGCTAAATCGCGGCCGGTGGCCACGCCCAGCTTGGCAGCACAAATCTGCAGAATAACGGCCATCGCACTCGAAAGAGCCACCACCCACAAGAGCTGATATTGAAACTGTGCTCCGCCGGCAAGATCGGTGCTCCAATTGCCGGGGTCCATATAGCCAACGCTTATAAGAATAGCCGGGCCTACGAAAGCCCACCATGTACGCACAAATCCGCGGCTGATCGGCGGAATCGCAACAGTGCCGTGGAGTTGCCCCAGCGAATTGCCCGGCGCCGCCTTGAGCACATTGACATTGGCCAAATTGTCCCCAGGGCCGGAGGCGCCCTGCGCTGCGGGCGCACCTTCATCATTGGTTTTTAGCGGCGGCTTCGCCATAGATTCCTTTGAATAACGTACAGCATGCGCAGCCCGGACGTGCGACCGGTTTTTCGGCAGTGCTCGCTGCCGAGGCTGCGCCAACACCTCACTCAACAGGGCCGGGAAAACCCTTGGCCGGCAACTCCCATCGGCCACTTTCAACCAAGCATAGCGTTAACCTGGCGTTTAATCCAACAGTGATTCGGCTTATACTGCTTGCAGCACCGCAGCATCAAACCCAGCCAGCGGCAGGGTGCCCTGGACCATGCGGTTTGTTAAAACATCGCGGTATTGCGCTGTGGCCAGCGGAACTTTAACTGCGCTTTCATTAAAATTCATCACAAAAATAACCTCGCCGTCGCCGGTGCTGCGCCGCTGGGCCGTTACTCCAAGGGGCAACTCGCCGGGGAGCGCCTTGGGCAGAGCCAAGTCCTTCATCAAGTAGTTGCACAGCGCGAGCGTAAATGCATCATCATTGCGGGAAGCCACGTAATAGGCGGTGCCTTTGCCTGTGCGGCGGCGCGTTACGGCGGGCTGGCCGGCGTAAAAATCGGCTCCATACAAAGCGAGCGCTTCGGCTCCCTGCAATTGCACCACATCACAATAATGCCTTGCCTGCGACACCGCCGGCAGTGCGAGCGGGTTAGCCGCCGTCGGCACCACCGATTGCTTTTGATGATCGCCCAACACGTCCTGCTCTTGCACCCAAATGCCGAGCAATTCTTTTAACGGACCGGGCCAGCCACCCAAAAAGCATAGATCGTTTTCATCGGCAATACCGCTCATATAGGTCACCACCAGCGTGCCACCCGCCGCTACAAAAGCCTGGAGCCGCGCGGCCACGCCCGGCCGCAGCATATAAAGCATGGGGGCGACTACTAATTTGTAACCCGAAAAATCACGTGTTGATTCGATCACATCCACCGCAATGCCGGAGAGCCAAAAAGGCTCGTAATGGGCCAGGCACGTTGCGGCATAATCTTTACCCATATTCCTCGGCCCGGCAGCCTGCGCTATGGCCCAGACGTTG
>JAJXZA010000382.1 GCA_021780285.1 Planctomycetota bacterium | reverse complement strand
AATCGGCAGCCCGCCCTTATTTAAACGTAATAAAACGACCTGATGCCTCACATCTGCGGGTAACCCCTTTCACCGCCTCTGCAAAAATCAGCTTCAGTCAAGCGGTTTAAGACAACGCAACCGGCTCAACCGGCTCAAGGCCTTGTTGCATTGCTGTACCATTGGCAATATCCTACGCCATTATGTGTTAAAGAGTTTTAAATGGCCGAAATCTTGAGCGCAGCATGGAGGTGTGGCCGATAATTTCGTGAAGTGTATCCGAAATACAAGGCCCGCTTACCGCGCGCAGATATCGAAGGAGCGATTAACTTGAAAACATTCCGATCAACGGGTGTCGTCAGCAGCAAGTTGCCACGTCGGCAATTACGGGCGTATTCCTGCCTGAGTGCGGCGCTGATAGCCGCTTGGGTAGCCGGTGGCCTATTGGTTCCCGCTGGCTCTGCGGCGACGCAGGTTATGCCGGCGAAGCCTGTGTCGGCAAAAGTTCAGGCGCCCGCCATAAGTGATGGCCCGGCTTACCCGGTCAGCGCCATCGTTGTTGAGTACGCCAAAACTGTTGCGGGCCAGCCGCCGCTCGGCAATATATTAGATCATCCTGTGGTGGTAGGCTTGGGCGGCGATGGTTACGTTACCGCCTGCATCACAGCCGCCAATGGCCAGCGTACGTACCGGGCCGGCGTAAGCCGCGAACGTATGGCGCTTAAAAATCTCTCGCAGCCCAAGCCGCGCATGTTTCATGCGTCGGCCATTCGCAGCATCGCCCGGCAGATAAGCCAATACCTTTCCGACAAGGGCCTTGGGGTATATGTAACCGTGTCGCCCAGCGATTTTTCAGGCGATAAAGACATCCGTCCGCATGGCGATACCATTCTTCATTACATTGTGCATACCGACATTGTCGCCAAAATCACCACAACCGAATCCGGTGGGCGATTCGCGTGGCGCAAAAATAAAGTCAACGATCCCGAATCCGCCTGGATTGCCGCCAACTCGCCCGTACAGCCTGCCGCATCGGCCAAAACAGGCAAGAGCGACCTGGTGAATCTCAATGCCATCAACGATTACATTTACGCGTTGGATCGGCAGCCTGGCCGGCAGGTAAGCGCGGTGTATTCACCCGATAAAAGCCTTGCCGATGCTTACGATGTGAATTATCTGGTGCATGAGCAGCGGCCGTGGCATGTGTACTTTCAGCTATCCAACACGGGTACGAGTTCGACCAATCCGTGGCGTGAGCGTGTCGGCGTTATAGACAACAATCTGACCGGCCATGACGACATCCTGAGTTTTGATTACAGCACCGCCGGCTTTACCAAAGAAAACGCCGTCAATGGTTCGTACAGCTTTGCGCTGCCGGGCTTTGCGCCTGACCGGCTGCGGGCCCGTATTTATGCTGATTATGAAGGCTTCAGCGCTGCAGATGTGGGCTTGGCCAATGCCAATTTCAACGGCGATATGGCCGGTGGCGGAGCCGAACTGGATGCCAACATTTATCAGCATGGGCATCTATTTGTAGACCTTATTCCCGGTATCAAGTACCAGCATATTCGCGTGGACAACACCTTTGCCGGCATCACCGGATCGGGCGATTTTATTCAGCCGTATTTAACCCTCCATGCTGAACGCTATACGCCGGTAAGCCAATGCTGGGGCGATCTGACGCTGCTGACAAATTTTACCGGCACCAATAAAGCCCGCCTGGCGAGCCTGGGTCGGCTGAATGTAGACCAGAACTGGGCAATCGTACAGGGCGACATGAATTATGCCACCTATCTCGAACCGCTGATCAATCCTGACGCCTACCGCCGTGGTGTGGGCGGCATGGCCAACCAGATTCTCATTTCTGTGCGCGGGCAGGAGGCGTTTAATCAACGGCTGCCGGCAGAATATGAATACGTTGCCGGCGGCTATTACACGGTTCGCGGCTATCCGGAATCGGCAACGGCCGGCGATTCGGTGGGCATCGAAAGTTTTGAATACCGGCTGCACATACCGCGGCTGTTTCCGGTTAATCCGCATCCGGGCAGCGTGTTTGGACGCCCCTTCCGGTTTTCGCCGCAGGAGCCGTATGCCGCCCCCGATTGGGACCTGATCGCCAGTGCCTTTGTGGATGTTGGCGAAGTGGTCAACAGCCATCGGCAGGTTTACGAAAACGACGGTACGCTGGTAGGTACGGGCCTTGGCCTGGAACTTGATATCAAGCAGAACATACAATTGATAACCGACTGGGGCGTGGCACTCAACCGTATCGGCGCTTCGAGCAACGGCAACGAAGTTACGCCTGGCAGCAGCCAGTTTAATTTTGTGTTCAGCTTTAACTACTGAGCCAACGGTGCGCGTCGGCGGCGACCATCGGGCCGCGCGGCGTGATGTATTGAGATGATTCGTCGCGTTGAGCGACTGCAACTTACGCGGGAGTGTTATACCATGACAACTCAAATGAACGTTCAGAATAGCTTTGCCGCCGCAAGCGCGGCCAACAAACGCACCAGCCGATTGGGGCGATCAGTGCAGCTGGCGCGGCGGGCAATGGTCGCAGCGGCGTTGCTGGCGGCGGCGGGCGCGATGCCCGCAACCCCGGCTCTTGCTGGCGCTCCCATTGTGGTGCAGAACGTGGCGGCCGGTGCTGCAAGTTTTAACTATCATGGTGCCCTCACCACCATCACGGCGGCCAACCACACCATTATCAATTATTCGCAGTTTAACATTCCGCTGGGCAATACAGTTCGGTTCATTCAGCCATCGGCGACGTCCACCGTTCTTAACCGCATCAACAGCGCAGCGCCATCGGCTATTAACGGCACGTTGGCGGCCAATGGCATTGTATATTTGGTAAACCCGTCGGGCGTGGTGTTTGGCCCGCATTCGGTGGTGGATGTGGGCGGCCTGTATGCTGCGGCGTCGCACCTGAGCAATCAGGACTTTTTGGGTGGGTTTAATCACTTTACCCAGCCGGGCGGCGCGGTCGTAAATGCCGGCGTTATTGCGGCGCAGTCGGAAGTGGCGCTGATTGGTCAAAGTGTGGCCAACAAAGGTGAAATCGTCTCGGCGGGCGGCACCATCGCCCTGGTGGCAGGCAATGACGTCTATTTAGGCTCTCAGGGCGGCAGCACGTTTTTGAGACTTTCACAAGACAACACCGCACCGGTGGGCGGCCATGCTGCTGTCAGCAACTCCGGCGAGCTTACCGCAACCGGCGGAAGCGTTGTAATGGCGGCCGGCAACATGCTGGGTCTGGCGGCGGCCAACACCGGCAGCGTTACGGCAGCGCATATTAAGGTTCAGGGGCGGGGCGATAGCACCGTTCTGGTGGCTGGCACACTAAACGCGGCCAATCAGGGGCCTAATCACACCGGCGGAACCATCAGCATCAGCGGCGGGCATATCGGCATTGGCGTCGCTGAGACATCCGATGGCGGCTACGCGGGAGCTACCGCGTTGCTCGATGCGTCGGGCGCTAACGGCGGCGGTAAGGTGCTCATCGGCGTTACGCCCGATGCCAACTCACCCACAGGTTATAGCGATGGCAGTAACTACGATTTTATCGGCGGCGGCACAACCATTCTGGCTAAGGCCAACATCGCCGGCAACGGTGGCTTTGTGGATACCTCCGGCAAACTGCTCACCATTGAACATGGAGCCGTGGTGAACGTTGCCGGCGCTGCCGGCGGCAGTGCCGGCAACTGGATGCTCGACCCGGTTAATATCACCATTGAAAGCAACGGCGGGGTCAACAGCAACATTACCACCACGGGCACTACGACCTATTCGCCGACGGCGGCAACACCTTCCCCGGCCATTGTAGATGTCGGCGTTTTGGACACCGTACTTGGCTCGGGCAGTGTAACAGTAGAAACCACCGGCACGAGCAGCATCGGTACAGATGCCGGCAACCTTACCGTTGCCAGCGCCATCGCGCCGACGACCGTTGCTGGCGGCTCTACGCTTACTCTGCAGGCTGATGCGGCCATTAACATTGACGCGGCCATTACGGCGCCGACCGCCCTTAACGTGGTACTGCTCTCGGGCAATAGCAGCAGTGCAAATAATTCGAGCATTAATATTGATTCGGCAATTACGACGGCAGGCGGAAGCTTTACCGCGCAGATAGTGACTGCGGCGAATACCGGCACCATTAATTTTAACGGCGGCTCAGTGAATTCGGGCGCGGGGCTGCAAACCTACGCCTCCCCTGTAACGCTGAGCACCAACACCACGCTTACCGGCAACGCCAGCTTCACCAACACCGCCACGGGCATCGTCGGCCCAGGCTCGCTGGATGTTACCGGCAATGCCGTTTTTGATGGCAATGTCGGCAACGGAACCCTGCTCGCGGCCTTGACGGTGGGCGGTACGACAATCTTTACCAGTCCAACCAATGGTATGTTTGTCAACACCTCCGGATCTCAAGATTTTGTCGGCAATATTACCGTTAATGGTGGGCCTTTGGGGCTGACCGCCACCGGCGCTACAGGCAATATTACGCTCGGAGGAACGTATACGGGCAATTCGACGTCAGGCAACCTTCAAGGCGCCACGCCGACGTTCAGCCTTAATGGTGGAAGCCTGATCCTTAACGGCAACGTAACAGTTACGGGTGGGTCGCTCCTGCCGGCGTCGGTCAATGTCAGTGGAGCCGGCAACGTCAATATCAACAACTCCCTGTCCATTAGCGTACCGGGCAACATTAGTCTTGACTCTACGGGGCAGATCAACATCCTCACGGGCGATACGCTTACCCTGCAGGGCACCGGGGTGTCGTCAAGCCTCACGTTGCTTATGCCGGTTAATGGCCCGGGTGCCCTTAGTGCAACTGCCGGTACCGGGTCTATTGTGTTCCAAGGTACTACATCAGGCACCGGATCGTCACCGCTGGCTTCAATCTCGCTGGCGGCGGCTACGTTGTCGCTTTCAGGCAATGAGTACCTTACGACCGGAGCACAAACCTACACCGGTGCGGTCTCGTTAACTTCGACCTCCACCTCGGCCGTAACGGTTAACTCCAGCACCGCCGGGGCTATCACGTTTACCAGCACGCTCGATGCGCAGAATGACAATCCGCTGACTATCAGCACCACCAGCGGCAATATCGTATTTACCGGCGCTGTCGGCGGCACTGGCCCTCTGGGGCAGATGATCCTGACTGCCGGCGGAGGCACCAGCACTATTCACCCAGCCGGCGGCAGTGTTACCACAGCCAATGGCGGGCAAACATACAACTCGCAGATTTTGCTTACCACAAATACCACACTCACCAGCACCACCAGCGGACACATTGACCTTGCAGCGGTGGATGGCAATTCTAATTTGACGATTAACGCCGCCGGGCATGTTAACTTCAATGGCAACTTGGGCGGTGTTGTAACACTGGCGAACCTCGCGGTCACCGCGGGCACCGGGGCTACAATTAATTTCAACAACGGCATCGGTGTGACCACTATCGGTACGCAGGCCTATAACAGCCCGGTCGTGTTTACGTCCGGCGGTACGCTCTGCACTCTTACAAGCAACGACAATCTCGCCAATCCCATCATCTTTGCATCCACCCTTACCGGGCCAGGCTCGCTGGCGCTGGATGCCACCGCCAACACGCTATCGCTTACCTCGGCGAATTTCAGCAGCAGCACACCATTGGGCGGCTTATCGGTGACGGCAACAGGCATCACGCTTAGCGGCGGTACTATCACCACAGCCGGCGAGGGCCAGCTTTACACCGGGCCGGTGACGCTTGCCGGCAGCGTGAATATTGTTGTCAACAGCGGTGCAGCGACGACGGGGCTTTCCACGGACGCCACATTTACCAGCTCTGTAACGCCTGCAACCAACAACGCCGACTTACTGAGCATTACCGACAACATCGGCAACGTAACGCTTGGCGGGGCTATCGGTACATTGGCCGATCAGTTGACTAACTTCAACGCGGCCGCCGGTGCAGGTGACAAGATCAACCTCAACGGCGGCAGCAGCTTTGTAACGGGCAATACCGAATTTAATTCGCCTGTGCTGCTGGGTGCCAACACCACCATTAACTCTGATACCACCATGCTGCAGTCCACGCTGGACGGTGCTTTCAGCCTGACTGTCAATGATGTGGACGCCGTTACCTTCAGCGGCAACATCGGCGCAACCACGCCGCTAACGGCGCTAACAGTAAATATCACAAACACTCCCGCGACTTTCCTCGCAGGCATCAGCGTTACGACCACAGGCAATCAGGTTTACAACTCGGCGATAAGCCTCACCACAGGTGCGGTAAATATTACCGCTGGCACCGCCGCAAGCATTACGTTTGATAAGACGATTGACGGCTCTGAGCCGCTGGCTGTCAATGCCGGCTCCATCGCATTAGACGGCAATATCGGCGCGACGACACCGCTTACCTCGCTAGCCGTTGACACCAGTACGGGCTACAGCGGCAAGGCTATATCATTTGGTTCCGCGACCGCCCAAAGCGCAACCACCAGCGGCGGAGGCCAAACCTACGATGGGGCCATCGCTGCGGCCAACAGTCAAAACCTCAGCTTTACCGACACCGGCGGGGGCAACCTGAGCTTTGATGCCGTTACCACCACGGGCGGCAATTTCAGCGCTACGACATCGGGCACGGGCGGCAGCGGATCGGGGCAGGTAACGCTTGCCGCAGCACTTAACACCACTCCCACCACTGCGGGGGCGAGCGGCGGATCGGTTACCATCAATGCCAGCGGCAACATTACTGTTGACAGCACCGCAAGCATCGTCACCATCGCCGGCCCGACCGTCAGCGGCGCCAATGGCGGTACAGGCGGTGCGGTAAGCCTCACCAGCACCGGCGGAGCCATCGCGGTTAACGGCGCGGTCACCGCCGATGGCGGCGGCACCAGCACCGGCACTGACAACGGCGGCAACGCCGGCAACATCACCATCAATGCCAATCAGGCCGCGACCATCGCCGCCAATTTGCATACCTATGGCGGCGGCACCGTTGGCGGCACCGGCGCAGGCGGCACGGGTGGAACCATCAGCATCACTGGCAGCTCGGTGACAACCACCGGGCCAATTGCCTTTACCTCCGATGGCGGCGCGGGCAATCCCTTCTCTGCGGGTGCGGGTAACATTACCCTGACCGCAACAACGGCCTCCACCGGAAGCGTCACCATCAACGGTGCACTGAACCCATCCACCTTTGAGGGGCATAATTTCACCGTGGCGGCTCCGATACTCAACCTCAATGGTGCCCTCAACACCGGTGGTACCACGCTCGTCGGCACAGGTGTTGCCACCGTCAATGTAGGCTCCGCCAACGGCAGCACAGGCCTAATTGGCCAGGCAATTCAATTCCTGCCATCGGCCGGCGGCGGCACGCTTAACCTTGTGGCCTTGGCGGGTGTAACCGACGCCGAAAATGTTGTCTTTGATCGCAGCCTGACGGTGGTTGGCCCGAGCGGGCTAGCCGCACCGGTTACGGCAACAAGCTGGGCCTCCAACACCGGCAAAACCGTGACCCTCAGCGGCAACTTTGCCGGCAGCACCAGCGGTGCGGCCAGCGACTTTGACTTCAGCGGGCCGGTTGTTCTCAATGGGGCGACTGATCTTAGCGGGCCGGGCGAAGCAACATTCGTCTCAACGGTGGATGGCTCCGATGCGCTCACCGTCAATATGGGCAATCAGGTTGTGTTTGCTGGTGCTGTCGGCGGCGCTACGCCGCTGACAAGCCTCACCGTGAACGGCGGCGGCAGCGTTCCCATTACTGTGCTGGCTGCGGTTACAACCCACGGCGGCGGGCAAAGCTATAATTCGGCGATTTCCACCAATGGAAACAGCGGCAGCTTCACCGACACCGGCGGCGGGCAGCTTACCTTCGAGGCTGTTGCCACCAACGGCGGCAACTTTACCGCCAGCGTGACCGGCGGTGCGGGAGCGATCAATATCAATGGCGTGGTTAATACGCAAGGCAATTTGGTGAATTCCGGCAATGTGGCTATATCCACTCCAGGGGTTGTTACAGTAGCTTCCACCGGGGGAATCAATACCAATGGGGCGACTGCAGGACTCCAACCCATGTCCGCTGGCACCATCAACATCAATGGTAACGCGGGGGTGAATTTGGCCGGGCCGATCACCGCAAATGCAGGGAGTATCCCGTTTCCAATTCTTCACTCCGGCAACGACACTGCAGGGGGTATATTCATAGGATCAACCACCGGTAACATCGTGGATTCCAGCACGATCTCGGCAACGGGTGCCAACTCTGTTCCGTTCTCTTCCGGCGGGGGCGGCATCGGAATAGCATCCACGGGTGGCGGCGCTATTACCCTTAACGGTGCAACCATCAATACCAGTACCAGTGGCACCCAGAGCGGCGGCGGCGGCGTGGCCGTTGCATCCACCACAGGCGCTATCACGCTTAGTGGCGTAACCATTAATACCTCTGGTGGCGCTGGCGGCGGAGCCATTGTAATCAAGACCAACGGCACAATTACTCACACCGGTACGCTGAATACCTCCGGCGGAGCTGCCGGTTCGACTGGCGGGGGCGGTGGAGTCACCGGCTCGGCCGCTTCGCTCACGGTCGGCGGCGGTGGTGGTAACCTTGGGCTGTTCGGTGGCGGCGGTGGTGGCGTTGTCAATAACGTTGCTGTGGCTTCAACCAATTTTGCCGGCGCCGGCGGTTTATCCGGCGGCAGCGGCACCGGTATGGGCGGCACTGTTGGCGGCGGTAATGCGGGTGTTGCGGGAACCATTACATTTACATCTGGCGGCGGTGGTTTGATTACCGCGGCTAACACCAACCTCGCCCGCGCTTTGCCACAGCCCCTTCCGCAGGTGCAAATACCCTCAGGCCCGCCCGCCGGGCCGGGCAACAGTGTGCATCCATCAGAAGCGATCGAAGCCGGCGAAAACACCGGGCCTATCGGCCCGGCCGCCACAACCGAAATTCTGGAAATACTCTCCGGCAATAACAACGTAACGCCCGCGCCCGGCGGTCTGACTCTCGATCAAATCAGCGACATAACCGCCCAGTACGATTCGCTGTTTGAGCACAGCGTTCACACCGGCGGTATTTTTGGCCATACCCAAATGGAGCCGCTGGCCGGGCGCACGGCTGATATTCACAAGACGCTCAATAGCGCCTACTCCGCATATCTTGCCGCGGTACCGGCGGCCAGGCGCTCGCACGAAAGCTTCCGAACCTGGCTAAATGCCAACAAGTTCAGCAGCATTCCGCTTACCGAAGCCGATGTGGAATTGGGCAAACTGGCCGAATTGATGACCTCCATCCGGCAGACGGGTATTTCGGCGGGGCAGTTTAATCAAATTGCCGCCAAGTTCCTCGCCCCGCTTAAGCCCAATGCCATGCCCATGCAGGAGTTTATCAAAGAACTCTCGCCGGCGCCGCAGTTGGCCTTGGCGTTTTGATGGCGCGTTACACCGCCGGGCACAACCCCGGAGGCCCGTGACAGTCCGTCTTAAAAACAACGAGCCACGGGGTTTTTAATCCCGTGGTTTTTTCTAGTGTACTGTCCCTAACGGACGTTTACAGTTGCTGGCCGTCATGGTTCGCGGAGCACACGGCGTCGATAGCCCGCTTGGGCCAGAATATTTGAAAAAACTGTGAAGTGCATATCGTAAATCTTCCTCTGGGACACTACACTAGCAGCCTGTCCAAGTAATCGCCGGGCTGCGATCCCGGCGCGCGCCGGGAATTTTTGGCACTCCTCAAGTAGCGGTGGCGCCAGCGTACCTGACGCAGATGGTACTCCGAGGAGCTGCGCCGCAGAGGGGGGCCAAAAAGCATGCCGCCCTGCGGGGTGGCTCTGAAATGCTCCGTCTCGTTTGTTGTCGGATCTCGCAGACTCATTATTCAGAGTCGGCTCAATCCTCCGCGGCGCATACGGGGCATTTCAGAGCCATCGCAATCCCGGCCATTACTTGGACAGGCTCCTAAGCCAGCGACAGCAATGCCGGAGCGCACGCTCGCAC
Organism: Planctomycetota bacterium; assembly: GCA_021780285.1. Lineage (GTDB taxonomy): Bacteria > Planctomycetota > Phycisphaerae > WQYP01 > WQYP01 > JABEVB01. Next base: position 9,250 of record JAJXZA010000382.1, on the reverse strand, counting down.
TGACAGCGCTGCACCCGATGGCCCAATAATGACCGCGTGACGAATCAATAGGGTCGCAACCCGGCGATCACACGGAATAGCTCATAGCGCGGCGGCGAAGAAGCGATCCCAATTTTTATGGGCAAAGCCGTGGATAAAGGCGTCGGAGTAATTGGCCGCCGCCAGTGCGTCGGCGATTTTATAGAGATCAGTCGGGTCGGCAATGCCCTCCGGTAATTCGCTGCTGGCAAAGCCGCCATCCATGTCGGAGCCAAGGCCGATGCAATCGCCGCGGCCGGTGACGTTGGTGATATGCCCGATGTGGTCTACAACATGTTGAATGGCAGCCCGGCCATTGCTGCACAAAAACTTGCCGAAGAGATTAATCCCGATGACGCCGCCTGCGGCGACAAGTGCGGCAATTTGCCGGTCAGATAAATGACGTTCGGGATGTTGCTTGCCCGGCAGCAGCGAGCGGCAGTTGCTGTGCGACGCTATTGCAGGCCGCCGGGCATTTTCGAGCAGCGTCCAAAACGCCCGCTCAGACAGGTGAGATACATCGTGTACCATGTTAAGGCTGTCAGCTTTAGCCAACAGTTGACGCCCGGCGGGCGTGATATCGCCGCCTGATTGATCGCCTCCGCTCCATTGATTGCCATCCACCCACGTGAGCGCCAGCACCCGCACACCGCCTTGGTAGAACAGATCAAGATCGTGCACCTCGCGCAGGCCGGCGGCGCCCTCAAGCAGAATAATCGCCTGAGGTATGCTCGCCGCGGGCCGTGGTGTATGGGGTGTTGCGTTAAATGGGGCGGCGGCTTGCGAAAAAATATGCAGGTTATTTGCGGCGTGCCAGCGTCCATACTGCTGCAGTTGCGCAACGCTGCATTGGTAGGCCTCTTGAATAGTATCATAGCACCATGGCCCGATAGCCTGCTGCCCGCGCGGGCCGGAGGTTATTCGGCGCTGCACAAAAATGGTGGCCAGCATACGGCGAACATTGCCTTGGCCAAGCGTGCTGAATGTTACGGCCTGGTTTGCAGGGGCGGCGGCTGCGGTCAAATCGTGGCCGGATGCCGCCAGATAGGCTAAATCAAGATGGGCGTCAAACCAGGTGAGGTCAGCAGCATGCGGCAAATTATAAAATCCTTATTTGGTGGGGGGCGCATCGCCCCTCGGGGGCTTATCGCTTGACGATCTGATAGTTGCCCAGCACGGGCAGCCGGTCACGTGTGCCCGAGTACGCATGCAGCAAGCCTAAAAGCGACAGCACCACAAAGCCTGCGTAGACAACCGTGCCCAAAAACAGCCACAAATATACGATGCCATGAGGTGAATTTGGCGAAAAGAACATCGTTCCGCCCATGATTATATTAATGATGTTGCCCAGGCCCCAGACAACCGCCTCGGCTATAAAAAGCACAAAGCCCTGATTGGTATGGTGCCGCGCAAATGGCGATTGTTTCGCCGCCAGCAGCGGTACAATCACGAATGGGCCGATATAGGCAAGCATAGCGAACGGGCGGTTTTCTTCGACATCCAGCATGTCGTCTTGTTCGGTATCAGTATCGGGTGCGCCGGCGGGGGAAGCTTTTGGGGCGTTGGCGGCCAATACCGCCGGCGGCGGCGGTGGTGGAGTTGGCGGAGTTACCTCGTAGGAAGAATCTTGTTCGGTCATGCTATTCTCCTTGGCAGAGCCTGAGTTAAACCGCTGAATTATACGCCTCGCAGCGTCCAAAGCCTACCAAAATCATTGAAGAAGCGGGTGGTTAAAAGAGGGCATCAACTACGGCGCTGGCACGTACCGCGCGGGTTGTGTTATAAACTCCAGTTGCGCGCCAGGCTCCCGGCTCGGCGCCATGGGCTGTTATGGATGCGGGCATTTGGAGCCGCGGAAGTTCGATTTGGCGGTTGAAAGCATGAATACTCAAGAAATACTCGCAGGACTGACAGAGCCGCAGCGGCAGGCCGTTGAGCATATTGACGGCCCGCTTTTGGTGCTCGCGGGCGCCGGATCGGGCAAAACCCGCACCATTACCCATCGTATGGCTTATCTTATTGCCAATGGTGTGCCGCCGATGAACATCGCGGCCCTTACCTTTACCAACAAAGCCGCCGGCGAAATGCGGGAGCGCATGATCAAACTGCTGCGCGGCCTGCCGCCGCGGCAGGCGCATTCGGTAACGGTGGCTACCTTTCACAGCTTTTGTGTTAAATTTTTGCGGCAATACGCCCAGGCCGCGGGCCTGAACGCCAACTTTAACATTATGGATTCCGCCGATCAGCAGCGTCTTATTAAGCAAGCCATAGAAAAAGTAGGTATCTCGCTGACCAATTTTTCGCCGCAGGCCGTGCACAGCCGCATCAGCAAGGCCAAAAACGCCCTGATGGATTCGGAAGCGTTCGCCAAACAGGCCAAGGACTTTTTTGAACGCAATGTGGCACGGGTCTACACCTGCTACGAGGAGCTGCTCCGCGCGTCGGGCATGCTCGATTTTGATGACCTGCTGCTCGAAACCGCCAAACTGCTGCGCGACCATGAGGATGTACGGCAAATGGCCGAAGACACCTACCGTTACATACTCATAGACGAATACCAGGACACCAATCATGTGCAGTTTGTCATTGCCAAGCTGCTGGCCCAAAACCACCGCAACATCTGCGCCACCGGCGATCCGGACCAATCTATTTACGGCTGGCGCGGCGCCAACCTCGGCAACATCATGGATTTTGAAAAATTCTTTCCCGGCGCCAAGGTGGTAAAGCTGGAACAAAATTACCGCAGCACCAAAAATATTCTTAAGGCGGCCTCGGCCCTCATTGGATGCAACCGGCAGCGTAAAGAAAAATCACTCTGGACTGAAAATCAGCAGGGCAGCCGCATTCGCGTGGTATATGCCGCCGACGAGCACGATGAAGCCTCGCGTGTGGTGGGCCTGCTGAAAGATTACCATGAGCGGCTGAACATAGGCTGGGAAAAGATGGCGATCTTTTATCGCATGAACTCTTTGTCGCGCGTGCTTGAGGGCACACTCATGCGCGAGGGAGTCCCGTACCAGATTGCCCGCGGCGTGGAGTTTTACGGCCGCAAAGAAGTTAAAGATGTGCTTGCCTACCTGCGTGTGCTGGCCAATGCCAATGATGACATCAGCTTTAACAGGATCATCAACGTACCGCCGCGCGGTATAGGCGATACCAGCATTTCACGGCTTGAGGCTTTTGCGGCGCAACATCGGCTCAGCATGTGTGAGACCTGCCTGCGGGCAGCGGAGGTTGCCGGTTTGCAGCGGCGGGCCGTAGAAGCCTGTACAGCGCTGGCGCGAAAGATTGCCGCGTGGCGAGAGCGGTTTGGTTTGGAGCCGGCGGCGGGTGCAGGCGGCCAACCCGCGGCATCTGTCGTATTGGAACATCCCGCAGACACAACCGCCGATGCGGCCGGCGACCCGGACGCTACATCTTCGGAAAGTCAGACATTTGAAGACCCGCCGGACGATCCGCTGTTTGATGCGCAGCTCGCCGCCGAGCCGCCGGCCGATGATCTTTCAGTTGGTGATGTCGGTACTGTGCCGGTTGCCGCTGCGGAAGCCGCCATGCCGCATGTAAGCATTAAAGAACTCATGGAAGTGGTCATTGAAGAATCGGGCCTGCGCGGCAAAGAAGGAGACCGCACCGAAGAGAGCCTGCAGCGTAACAGCAACATAGATGAACTTATTTCGGTGGCCGCGGAGTTTGACGAGCGTAACGAGCAGGGCACGCTGTTTGATTACCTCGAGCAGGTCAGCCTTGTTTCAGATGCGGATCGCATTCAAGACACCACCGGCGCCGTGACGCTCATGACGCTGCATACCGCCAAAGGGCTTGAGTTTCCGGTGGTGGCGATGGTGGGTATGGAGCGCGGCTGCTTGCCGCACCAGCGGGCGGTGGAGGCGGGCGATGGGTCTGATGAAATGGAAGAAGAGCGGCGGCTGGCGTTTGTGGGCATTACGCGCGCGATGAGCCACCTGGTTTTGGCCTGTGCTCAATGGCGTATGTTGATGGGTATTTCTGATGCGCGCCAGCCATCGCAATTTTTAGATGAGTTACCGCGTGATGTTCTGGAGGTTATCGGCCAGGCGCCGCAGCCGCAGCAGCGTGGATCGTTGGGTTTTCGCGACCGAATGTACTTTAACCGGCCGCCGGCGGGGCCGAAGAAGGCTTCGTTCGAGCAAGAGCCGCCGTCTGAACCCCTTCCGTTTAAGCGCGGTGCATTGGTGCGGCACGGTAAGTTTGGCCTTGGGCGGGTGGAGCAGATGGTTCAGCAGGGAGAAACGACGCGTGCTGTCGTCAATTTCACCAGCTTTGGCATAAAAACATTGATTATGCCGCCGGCAGTGCTCCAGCCGGTGGACGGATAGCGGTGCATGGCGGTGCTTAGGCATCTGCGATTGTCGGTGCAAACTCGGCAAACCAGATTTCCAGCATCAGCAGGGCAAACAAACGGTGCGTGTGGTCGCGTTCGCCGGATACATGCTGGCGCAGCACGTCGTCTACGGCGGCGGCACGAAGATAACGCCGCGAGAATGCTTTGTTGTCGGTAAGGCGATCGGCTAAGTCGCCCCGCAGCGGCCCGCGAAACCACTGGCCAATCGGCAGGCCAAAGCCTTGCTTTTTACGCTGCATGATTTCTGCCGGCAGCAAATGGCCGAAGGCCTGTCGCAATAGTAGCTTGCCGCGATTGCCGCCGAAAAGCTGCGTATCCTGCAGGCCAGCAGCGAATTCGGCGACGCGATGATCTAAAAACGGCGAGCGAACCTCCAGGCCGCATGCCATTGAAGCGGTGTCCACCTTATAGAGAACATCGCCGGGCAGGTACAGCCGCCGATCGCAGGCCATTGCCCAGCGCATGGCCGATTGGTCCGTAAGCCGCTCCTCGGTCATGGCTGAGGGTAGCGGCGGGGCACTGATGCCGAGACTGGCAATATCATCATCAGAAAAAATATGTGTGAAGCCGGCGTATTGCCGGCCGATTTGCCGCTCGCTGCAGGCTTGCTTAAGGCGATGGCGGGCATCGCGACCGCCATCAGGCAGCAGCGGCAGCAGCGGGCGAAGTAAATGGCGAAAGCGCTGCACCAGGGCCAGTCCGCGGTAGCGGTCGTAGCCGCCAAAAAGTTCGTCCGCCCCGTCGCCGCTTAGCGCGACCGGCGCTATGCTTCGAGCGGCCTGTGCAATAAGGGCGGTTGGCACAATGGACGAATCGCCAAACGGCTGGCCCAATGATTGCCGCATCAGTTGGTGCAGAAGCGCGGTAACCTGCCGCCGTGGCGAGATATTTAATTCCAGATGCCGCGTGCCGATATGGTTGGCCACAGCGCGGGCAAAAGGCGATTCATCAAACTGCGGTTCGTCAAAAACGGCGCAGAGTGTCTGCAGGCGGCCTTGGCCCAAAGCTGTACGCTGCTGCTGCAATAGGGCGGCAACTATGGAAGAATCTATTCCACCAGACAAAAAACACGCCAGCGGGACATCGCTCATAAGCTGCGACTGCACCGCTGTGGTCATCAGGGTGCCAATGGCACCCGGCGTTTCGGCAGGCAGGCTCGGCGCATGTTGGTCGCCAAAGGGTGTGCCGGCTGCCGCATAGTTAGCGGCGACCGTGGGCCAATACGCGCCGCGCTTTACACCGCTGGGCGACAGGTGCAGCCAACCCGCCGGCGGAAGCGATTCGATGCCGGGGTAAATGCTTTCGTTGGGGGGCAGGTATCCTAACTGCAGATAGCGCCCAATGGTTCGCAGGCTTGCCGATGGTTTTGCGGCCAGCAGAGCCAGAAGCGCCGGCAGTTCGCTGGCAAAGACGGCGGCGCTATTAGTAAGCGAAACGTACAAAGGTTTTTGCCCCAGTCGGTCGCGCGCTAAAAACAGCGTTTCGGCTTGGCAGTCGTAAACGGCAAATGCAAACATGCCGAGCAATTTTTGGGGCAGCTCTTCGCCCCATGCTTCCCAGCCATGCACCAGCACTTCGGTATCGCTATGGTCGGAGGCAAAAGTGTGACCCAGGCCTTGCAGTTGCCGGCGCAGTTCCATGTGGTTGTATATTTCGCCGTTAAAAACAACCACCACCTGGGCGTTTTCGTTGACCATTGGCTGCCGGCCGCCGTGAAGGTCAACAATTGCCAGCCGCCGGTGAATCAGAATGCTGCCATTGGTCGGATGTTGCCACCGGCCTTCGCCATCTGGCCCGCGATGGGCCAAAGCTGCTGCGCATTGTGCCGCCGCCCGCAGCGTTGCTGCCGGGTCAAGAGGGCCAGTTGCACTGGAAAGATTAATCAGGCCGGCGATGCCGCACATTTAATATGACAACCTCCCGCAAGACGCGAAAATATTAACGGCCTAAATTACCGCGTTATCATTCGCGGATATTAGCGTGTGGGTTTGAGCACCACGCTTAACATTTGCTGTTTGCAGGCGGCGTCGAGCACCCGCCGGCCATTGATAAAATCGAGCAGAGGCTTGCCCAGGCACTCTGCCCGCCAGCCTTGCATCAGCGGATGATTCGTCAAGGCGCTGTTTTCCAAAAGCAGATCGGCGAGCGCGGCAATTTCGGCCTGCGACGTAACCACAGCGGTTGAGATGCTTTGGCCCAGGCAAATCATCTGGGCGCCGGCCCAAAGGGTGTCTATCAGCAGGCGGTGCCGCGGTGACTGTTCGTTGTTGGGCGGTGGGGCGGGCAATTCGCTTTCGGGTGTTTCGCGCAGGGTTCGCACCAGTTCCAATATAAACGGGCCGTAGGTATTCAACTCCGTCGCCGGAAAGTTTTCAATTCGGCCCAGCGTCGCCAGCTTTGCCGGTGGGTTGCGGGCAATGTCACGCAGCACTTCATCGGCCATAAAAGTGCGCGGCGGCATGTTGTGCTCAAAAGCGGCCTGCTCGCGCCAGGCGGCGAGTTCCCGTAAAATGGCAATGTTCAGCGGCTTAAACGACTTGGGAAATTTTATTTTTTTGTACACCTCGCGCGGATCAGGCGGCTTAAGCAGGTCGTGGCAAAGCTCTTCACATGCAGCCTGCCCCCATGCGGTGCGGTTGAGGCTGGACAATTGTCCGCTTAACTTCTGATAAATAAGCAGCAGATAGCGTACATCGTCAACGGCATAGTCAAACTGCTCGGCCTTGAGCGGGCGGCGATTCCAGGCGCTGTAGGTATGGGCTTTGTCGAGCTTGACGTCGGCATACAGTTCCACGAGCTTGGCATAAGACAGCGGATAGCCCAGGCCGATCATACCGGCCAGTACCTGGGTATCCATGATGTTCAGTGGATTTTTGCCGCCCTGCTGGGCGGCGATGGCGACATCCTGCGCTCCGGCGTGGCAAATTTTTCCGATACCGGCATCCGCTATTAAATCCCACAGGGGCTGCATGTTGGTGATCGCAAATGGATCAATCAGGGCCACGTGCGTGGCGGTGGTAACCTGTACAAGGCACAAAATGGGATGAAAAGAGGTTTCGCCGATAAACTCGGTGTCGAAGCCGAAGGAGCCAGCCGCTCTGAGTTCAGCGCATAAACTGTCAAAAGCCGCTTGGGTATTGACGAGCGATGTAGGGCCGGTGGGCAATGCGGGGAGGTTCTGGGTCATCATGAAGGCATTTTCAGGGCAATGGCCTGTGCTGGCAACCATGATTTTCGGGACGGCTTGTTGCCGTATGGTGCACAGCCTGAAGGACAGTGCAATTTAGTCGCCGGCGGCGACGGTCCAGGCGCCTCTGGGGTTAATGACCGTGCCGGTGCCAACGGTGTCCTGGTAGTGTTTGTTTTCCACATGCCAATCGAGGTACAGATAATTATAGGTGCTGCCGCTGTGGGGAGGCGTAAGCAGTTGGCCGGTCCAATCGTCCTGATATTGAGAACGTACAATGTTTGGCGGCGAGCCGCTGCCCTGAAAAGGCCCGGCAGTTGCCGTAAGTGGATTGGCAAACTCAGCACAGCCGCCAAAACTATCAGTGCAATAGAATATGTTTGCCGGGTCTGGCAGCGACGAGGCGGTAGGGCCTTGGCCAAAACCATAAGGGGGCTGGCCGGGTGATATAAGTCCATAAAGGCCGGGACCGCCCGGCTTAAAAACAGGCCCTTGAACAATGCCGTACGAAAGGGGCGCCTGGCCATAAAGATAGGATGCCCCAATTTGCCCGCCGCGGATGTCATCAGGGCAGATTAATACCGGCAGCCGCAGGCTTGCCGGAAGGTTGTGGCCCATCTGATAGGGGGTGAGGGTTTGACTGCCCAAGAAGTTATAAAGTTGCCTGTCCCAAGTTGGATTGGAGGGATAGCTTGGAGGAGCATAAAGATACTGTTGGCACGGGACAAAATTATCATATGTACTTTCATACATATCGCCCGCCAATCCAATTTGCCGTAAGTTAGATGCGCAAGCAACCGTGTTGGCCAACTCCTTGGCTTTGGCTAAGGCGGGCAGCAGCAGTGCAATGAGAATCGCAATAAGCGATATTACCACAAGCAATTCCACCAGGGTAAAACCGTCACATTTTACGGGTGATTTTCTCATCGCTGGAATCCTTCCGCGCACGGCACCCTATTTCAATTATTGGCATAGGGCTGGCGTTGGAGCAAGGCGCATAGCAACAGGAACAAACATATATTCCAATCGCCCATGCGCCGTATTGAAACGTCGCGTATGCGACCAAACAACCCTGCTCCATCCCGGCGGCTCTTAGCCCGCGGCCGGTCCTTGGCTTCAGGCTTTTCGGCGGCGCGGCAGCAGGCATCCGGCTGCGCCCAAGGCTAACAGCGCCAGCGTGGCCGGCTCGGGTGCAGCGAGCACCGTTAGCGTACCGGAATAGTTCGTTCCTCCAGAGGAGAAGTAGCTGTCATACAGGCCGCCTTGAGTTCCGTAGCCATAGGTGCCAGGCCCCAGCACGGTGCCGCCGAGAATCAGGCTTGCAATATCATTCGTGCCGCTGGAATAGTTCAGCAGCATGTCTGCTCCGCTGGCAATAGAAACGGTGCTGGTGGAGGCCAGAAAGGCGCTGTTAATCTGCAGCGTACCGGCATTGACGGTGGTGCTGCCGTCATAGGTGTTACCGGTGCTGGCCAGATCGAGTATGCCAGTGCCATTTTTGACAAGTCCGCCGTCGGTCTTGGTATAATTATGCAATAGTGATTGGTAAATTGTTACGTTATTGCCATTGGTATCGGGTGTGGCCATATTTTTTGGCATCAAGCGGCCCGTGCCCGCATAGCCCACCATTGCTGATGCTGGTTACTCTCGCGCATCGCCAGCAG
>JAJXZA010000191.1 GCA_021780285.1 Planctomycetota bacterium | reverse complement strand
CAAAGCTTGTAAAAACTCCTGGCTCTGCATGTAATCGGCGTAACCTCGAAAGCTCGCATTACGCCAGCCGGTATTGGTCGAACCTTTCTTGGAGTGCCGCAATCCGCCGAGTTCCTTGATGTGCGTATATGTAATGCCGATGCGCCGCAGAGCTGCCGCCATACGAGCCTTGTTAAACTGCGGAAAAGCCCGCGACCGCGGAACCTTGCGAACATCTATCAGTTCGGCGAGTTTCCAGACGAGCAGCAGGTGGGTAAATTCCTGCCACGAGCGGGTGGAATGTCCAATCGTATATAAAATGCGTTGGCTCATGCGGCCACTCTTTTAGGCGGCATCCGCGTGGATACCCGAATGCTCCCACCGCAGGCTTCAGAGCTATCGGAATCTCCGCCATTACTCGGACAGGCTCTCAGCCGAAGATGGTTGGTATCCCCACCTATTAATAGCCCGATTAAAACTTAACAGCTACACCCGCAAACACGCGCTGCGACACCAAATTCTGCGAGCCTACATCAATTTGATAATCAACAAATGCGTTAACGCTTTGGTTTATAGTCGCCTGCAGCGATCCGCCAAAGATGCCGGTGTCTTTCGATGGCGGCTCGGTTGTAATCGTAAAGCTCTGGCCGGGCCCAGCCCCCTGCAAACTGGAGGTAATGCCTTGTGGGCCGTTTAAAAACTCATGACGCCACCCTATCAGCAGCCCCGGCTGCAGTGCAACACTTTGTGAAAGTTGGAGTGTGTAAAGAACCTGCAGGCTGATGGTGCTGCGCAGAGAGTTGGTCTCCATGGAGCCGACATTTAGGCTGGCCGCTCCGGCCCCGCTTTCCGCATACGAATTAAAGTTGCTGTAGGTGTACGCCAGAGAGGCCATTGGAATAAGTGTCCAGGGACCGATCCAGTTAAATGCGTTGTTGTCCGCGCTAAACTGCCGGCCGGCATCCATTGACAAGTCACCTTGATTGCCAGTGTCCGTGCCGCTAGCCGTTTGAGAGATAGCTCCCACGCTCAAGTTTCTGTGCTCAGAGTAGCCATTGTAGCTGTAAGCGGCCAATGCATCGGTAAACCAGCCATCGGGTGTGTGGAAGTTAGCATAAACTCCCGGCGTATAAGTATCCATCGAGCCTTTACTGCCAAAGCTGTCGAGGCGAATGTCGTTGTGGGCATATGCAAACAGCGCACCAATGGAAGTTGTGGATGAAACCGCATAATCGCCGCCAAGCGTAACGCCTTCCGCAGTGACTTTCGGATTACTTATGCTGTCGGCGCTGGAGTAGTTTTCTAATTGCAATGCACCTGTTAAAAAGGCGCTCCAGTTTGCCGCGGCAGCTTGTGGCTGCTGGGCCATCGGAATTTGTGTGCCATTGGGAAGCGTCAGCGGCAAAGCATCGAGTGTGAGCATCTGTGATTGCTGATCGAGCATTTGTGACAGAGCCATCTGTGAAGAATCCAGCACGCCCGGGGTATTCAGCGCGAAAATGGACTGACTCCATCCGCTGGCTCCGTCATCCAACGCTTGGGCGTGCTGATTGAATGTTTCGTCCAGACCAATGCTATTTTGCAAAGCCACCTGTGGAAACACCTGCAGCACAATCCCTGAAAGCTGATCGAGTGCCGTAGGAACCTGCGACGAATACAGGCTGTCTATTTGATTGATGAGCACCTGATACTCTGCCGAAGGTGTGCCCCCGGAGTAGCCGTCGGTGAGGTCTAAATAGCGAGCAAACGCCTGCTGATTGCCTGTCAGGGCATAGGGGACCAGTGATGGCTGCGACAGGTACAATTCAAGGTTTATGCCGTTGCCCGTGTCTGTTACATTTGCAAAGGTGTTGATGGGGTGGGCACCCAGATTCACGCTCGTAAAATTACCGACCGATCCGCCCGTGGCGTTAAGAATAGAAAAGTTCTGCGTGGGCGTAACAAGTGAGTAACCATTTTGAAAGGTTACTTTGAGCGTACCGCTAACGTTGGCCCCGCCCGTAACTGCGTATTGGTCAAACTGCCCTGGATTCACCCCAGCGATGCGGACCCCCAGTACTCCGGTTGTGTTTTGTATGTAAGTGCCATTTATGTTCGTTTGGTATGTCGGCGAACTTATGGCTAGCAAGCCCGAGTTTACTACCAAGCCTCCGCCCAAGGCATTCAGTGATCCGGTTACCAGTGATGCTCCTGAATTAATCACTAAGCCGCCGGTGAACGTGTTGTCAGCTCCAAGCACTTGAGTTCCGTTTCCGCCGATTGTAACTTGGCTTCCGACCCCTGAAATGTTGCCGGTGAAAGTTGAGAGTGAGCCAGTCGGCACATTAATCGCCAAACTCCCTCCTCCCAAATTAACCTGCCCGCCTCCCGCCAGCCCCGTAATTGTTTGGCTGACACCATTGGAAATAAACTGTGCACCGCTACTGACGGTTAGCGTGCCGGGGCCAAGTGCCCCTCCAGGGCTGGTTTCAAGCGTACCAGCGGACACAGTGGTTCCACCAGTGTATGTATTGGCAGCCGATAAATTAAGAGTTCCGCCGCCGGAGACAATAAGCGATCCACCGCCCGAAATCACTCCAGCCATCGTACCAATCGTGCCGGGAGCAACGTCAATGGTTCCAGTCCCTGCGCCTGACACCGTCACCGCATTTGGGATGGTAACCGTGCCGGGCAGAGCAAGCGTCCCTCCGGCGAAGGTGAGCGAGCCGGAGCCGAGCGCAGCCGAACTCACGATAGACAAAACTCCGCCGTTAATAAATGTGCCACCCGTATACGAGTTTGTGCCTCCCAACGTAAAGTTTCCTGGTCCATCCAGCGTGACAGAACCATTGCCGCTTATACTGCCAGTAAAGCTGCTCGACACAGCCAGAGCCGGGTCAAGAATAATGTTGCTACCCGTGAGCGTTATAGTGCCAGTACCCGAAAGTGTTTGAATCGTTTGAGTTGCATTGGTAAGCGTCAAGGCCCCATTAACAGCAAAGGCGCTGGTCTGAAATGTCAGAGGAGATGAATAGCTGGCCGCGCCCGTGGTTTCGAGGGTTGTGCTTGAGCCAGTGCCATTGATTTTAAGGCTGTTGCCAGCGGATATATATGTGGAATCAGCCAGAAGTCCGACCACGCCCACCACGCCACTGTAAGAAGCGTTGCCGGCATAGCTCCCGGCCGCCACGCTAACATTCAGGCTTCCCGGCCCAACATTCCACTGATGTAAATACAATTCAACACGACCACCGCCGCCGCCACCGCCGGCAAAGCCTCCCGATTTCCAGGCGCCGGCGTAGCCGCCATTAGCGGAAATGCTCCCTCCTGATCCGATTCCTGAGGATGCTCCCAAGGAGGCAATCAGCACGCCGCCACCGGCGCCGCCACCGCCGCCATAAAAACCATCGCCACCTTGACCGCCGTTTACCGTCACGGCACCATTGAGCGTAACAGCGCCGCCGGCAATGAGGCCAATCGCACCGCCGCCGCCGCCACCGCCGCCACCGGCAAAACCAATCTTGCCGCTGCCGCCTCCAGCGCCACTGCCGCCCTGTAGGTTTGCAGTTAAATCACCATTCGCAGGACCACCGGGTATCGCGGTAGTTGCTGCACCAGCATTGGGAAATACAAAGCCAGTACCGCCGGCTCCACCAAATCCGCCGCCGCCACCGCTGGCTTCCGCAGAACCGCCTGTACCACCGCCCGCGCCTGAGCCATTCGCCGCCAAACCGTAGTAAGAGGCTGCACTTCCGCCAGCGCCTCCATTAAACCCCCCAGCGCCTGCGGCTCCGGCAGTACCGGGTGTACTGCCTTGCACAGGCGCTGCCGTGCCGCCAACACCACCATTCATGGCTATATTCGCCGCCGAGTTGATGTCGCCGGTCGAGTACAGTACCAGTGGATTCGTGCCGGTTACATTCAGGGTGGCGCTGGAACTGAGCACCAAGCTGCCATTAAATCCGAAAGCCGCCACCTTCGAGCCATTTGTCTGGCCTAAGTAAGCCCCCGTATATGTGATACCTCCCACCGTAAGCGTTGGAGAGTTAATTGCCGATGTGTTGATGCTCGCCGTCACCGTGCCAGCCAGCAAACCCGGGGTAATAAGCGTTAGACCCCCTACCTGATTGGTTAATGTTGTTATAGAAGATGGCTCAAGCGTTGTTTGTGCGGCAACGGGCGCCGCTGCACAGCCCAAAAGCACGGCGATTGCGATGGCCTTGTGAGATAATTGCTTCCGCCGACGATTTGACCTGTCAGCCGAGTTCGTGCATCCATTACGCTTTCGCATGTTCTTACTCCGCTAAAAGCCGCCGAACCAAAACCGGCCTACAAATGAAATTACTCTAAACAACTCATAGACCAAATGAATACCACACGAACGCCTTCGGCCGTGGTCTGAGTCATGAGGGTATAAAGCCTTTTCAGCATTAACGTTAAAAAAGCTTCCTTTGAAGCGAAGTTTACCCGCATCTTCGCAAACATGTCAATCTAAAAACTTTGCCCCATTTACCGCAATATGACACCTTGGCTATGCCGACTATATTCTTTAAACAACTTGTCCTTCGAAAGCCAAATCTTCCCAAGATAACCACTGCCCGCCATCCAGCCAGTACCGTCTTGCGAATGCGATTTTCTCTCAGTAGACTTCTAAATATAGTAATAAACATCGCTCTGCTACGTTACGAGCATCTAATCCAAAGTTCCTTATATAGAAAACGCATTTCACCCGCATAGGCATTGCGAATTATTCAAAAATCAGCTTCCCCGTACTGGGCACCCCTCCAGAAGGTCCAACGC
>JAJXZA010000103.1 GCA_021780285.1 Planctomycetota bacterium | reverse complement strand
GCCACCTGCAGCAATGTTTGCCAAATTCCGCTCATCGGTGCGTACCAGAGGGCCATCACATGCACCGCTGCGAGCGATTTTGCGCTGATCGCGCGAAGCACGCGTCGAGGCGTCACCATCAAAGGCCACGTTTGCGCAGCAATTGGCAACTGAACCAAACGCACGCCCGGGTGCAGCAGGCCAATGGCCGGCCCCACGAGTAAAACCGCGTCGCCTCGTTGCAGAGGAATCGTCTGGCGCGTCGGCCGACTTATAACCCACAACACCGGCCCACCGCCAGATTGATTGGAGCTTAGACCCGCCGCCTCGGCAAAGTGCACAATCGCAGCGGGCGGTGGGCCAATGTATCGAAGCGTAATATTTTCCGCTGCATGGTGCACCAGCAAACCCGACCAAACCGTATGGCCTGCGGAGAGCAAATGTATCGGCAAGGTGCTTCGTGGCGGCAAGCCGGGCAGAATTACGCCCTGTTGCAGCGCATCACCGGAAAAACGCAACTCCTTCGTTGATGTGCCTAAACTCACCCGCGCAATATACGGCGCCTTAGGTTCAATGCCTGCGAGCGCCCGCAAGTAAACCTGCACCGGTTGGCCCCTGCCAGTGCTGCCCCCCGCAGCCAGCATCTTCACCGTCGCCGTTGACGGTTTTTCAGTCAATATCGGTACAAAGTTCATCTGCGGCAAAGCAAGGGCCGCTAAAACAGATCCCAATAAAACCAGAACGCTCCATGGGTCTATTCGCCGCCGCCAGGCCGTGCCTTGGCTTCCTGAAGCCGCCGGCCAGAACCGCAGCGTCGCCGTTTCAATCGGGCGGCCTGCGGCTCGCCACAAGAGTACCGCGCCAATACATGCAATGGCCGCCGGCAGCGCAAACCACATCGGATACAGCACCTGAATCATGATTGCCTCACCACCACTGCCGGCAGCAAATGGGCTTGCGGCGACTTATGACTTTACCGATGTTGGCGCTTGAGCATCAATCCGCAGAGGCAGAACAATTCTGACTTTGGTACCATGCGGCGCAGACTCCATTTTAACGCTGCCGCCATGCAATTCCACAAATCGCCGCACAATCGCCAAGCCCAGGCCCGGCCCTTTGCTGCCATATTCCGTCGTGCCGCTGTGATGGTGCAGCGTATCGTCAATGCCGGCGAACGGCTCAAATATTTCCCCCAACGATTCGCTGGAAATACCGGGACCGGAGTCTTCAATGTCTATCTCGATGTTATCCTGAAATGTTTTATGGGCGGAAATTTTGATCTCCGAACCATCCGGCGAGAAGCGTATGGCATTGGAGATGACGTTGGTAAACACGTCGGCAAGCTTGTCGCGATCGCCGGCAAGGCGGGGCAGGTTTTCCGGAATGTCGTAGGTGAATTTCTGCCCGCGCTCCGCCAAAAACGCCGCCTGATCCCCGGCGACCTCCAGCAGCAACTCGCGGATATCGAGAGGTTGACGCACCAGCGGCGTTGTAAATCGGTTGGTCTCAGCGAGCTTCAAAAGATCTTCGATAATTTTTTTCATGCGGTAGCCGCGGGTTTCAATGGCCATTACACCTTCGCGCAGTCGGGCCAGATCGCCGGGGCCAAATCCGCCGACAGGTCGCGATTGCAACTTGCGTTTCATCAGGTCGCACGTCAGCAGCAAAGAGGTGATGGGTGTTTTAAGTTCGTGACTGGCAAGTTCGAGAAACCGCTTCTTCGCCTGATTGGTCCGCTCCAATTGATGGATGTTGTGCTGAAGTCTTTGCGTCATGCTATCCAGGGCTGCCGCGAGATCGCCGAATTCATCCTGTCTGAAGGTGCGCACACCCTCTTGGGTCGAAACCGCCCTGACATTTAGCTCGCCGCGGCCGACCGCATTAATGGTTTCGCGCAAAATTTGCAGCGGTCCCACTATTTCCCGCTGGCTGATGACATAACCCAGCAAAAACAGCATCAAAATCAGAAGCAGGCCGAATACCCCCACCGTTCGCGCAAGGCGCGACAAAGGCTCGATGGCCTCGGCGGCTGGCTCACTAACGATCATATACCAATGAGGGGCATCAATGGCAGACTCCAGCGGCATGTAAAAATGCAGCAACCGCACGCCGACCAGGGACCCTGATAAAAGCGCCGATATCCAATGATTTCGCCCCTCAATGCTATTTGACGCGAATAATTGTTCGGCTGCAGCCAGTTGCGTCGCCGGGGCGCTGCCGAAAACCGCCTTCCGCGCTGCCGGGTCATACACCTGTGTGACCGCTTCTTTTGGCGCGCCGGCAGCCGCCAGGCGCGATTCCACCCAGGCGGCGTCAAACCACTCGACCACAACGCCCAGTACGCTATGGCTGACAGGATCGCGAATAGGTACGGCAATGAGCAGCGCATAGCCAAGGCCCACGCGGCCGCCGCGCTCCACAGCGCGCACCACCACACGGCCGCGCCCGTCGGCAAAGGCCGCACGCCACCATGGCTCCTGCGAGTGATCGAACTCCCGCGGCTTAGCGTCGGCAGCCACCACATTACCGAATCTGTCGGTAACCAAAAGGTGGTAGCGCTGCTTGGAGTCCACCGTCAGCAGCGCCATGCGATCGGTCAACTCATTATTCAGTATCGGTCGCAACAGTGACGATTGAGGCGATAAACGTTCCCACTGCGCGCGGGTAAGCCGCTGGTGCGACTGCGGTTGCACCAGCACACCCGGCCCAACCGCCACACCATTGACTTGCCGCAGGTATGCTTCCACACCGGGTAATTTGGCAAATAGCGCCAGGCGATCCAGCTTGCCGGCGATTTGAATGCTTAGCTGCGAGGCACAGGCATGGGCGGCAAGTTCACAGGATAGCTGCAGCGTTTGCGTCGCCCAGCGCGCACCTAGCGCCATGATAGTCAATAGACTAAGCCCCAGCGGCAACACGCCCACCAGCACCAGCGTGCCGATTAATTTTCGCCTTATACCCAGGCGCATGCGTTCCTCGTAAATCACCGCAGCCTAAGATCGCATTATTGGCTGTGGCCGCCATGCATCAAAACTTTAACGTCTCCGCGATGCCGTTTAAGCCGTCATCGTGCCGCCTGCGGGTATGCCCCAGCCCCGGCATATCAGCATCATAAAGGCTTATGGCTACCGCCACCAGACCAACAGCCTATAAAATCCATCGTCATAAGCCAAAGGCCTGTTGGTAAACTGGCCGATAAAGGTATACAAACTTGGCGCGGTTGGCATATAATCCTGCCGATGCGAATACTACTAAAGGGGAATTGGATTATGCGTTTAAACCTTCAAAAAGCCTTCGCTGCAGCATTATGCGCCTCTTTGCTGGCTTTGGCCGGCTGCGAGTCATGGCCGTATTATAACTACTCGGCCAAGGAGATTCGCACCAATCCGGTGGCAATGTCTGATTCGCCGACCTATCTGGTACTCAAAGCTGAGCCGCAGTTTTCAACCTTTGTGAGTCTGATTGACGCCGCCGGCATGGAAAACACCCTGCGGTCCCGCGGCACCGCCTATACCATATTTGCACCCACCAATGCGGCTTTCGCTAAAATTCCCGCGGCTACGCTTGATATGCTCAAAAAGAAGCCCAACCGCGAAAAACTCCGCAACCTGCTCTTCGCGCACATGGTGCTTTACACTCTTACGCCGACTGAACTTGCCGCTGCGCCCACGGTCAGCATGGCCGATCAGGCACATTTTGTGATAACTGCCGACCACGGAAAGATCAACTCCATCGGATCCGCCACAGTCGTTTCGCCTCCGATGATTGCCTCCAACGGCACTATCTACGGCATCAATCAGGTGCTGATGCCACCCTCCGCCGGGTTTTAATCGCATTTTTGTAGTGCGCCCTTTTAGCTTTAAGCCTTTGCTAAAAGTGTGCACAGCCAAGTGCATAGGCCTTTGGGTCGGAAGTGCCGACGCGCAATTGCAATTAGTGCTTAAGCCATTGAGGAATTGTCCGGAGACCCGTTGGCTTGCTCGCCGCGATGATATGCGACTTTGGCCCAACGCGCTGATAAACATATAGGGCTGCTACTCGCTATTCTGATTGCTCTCACGACGCTTCTTGGCTGCGCGCCGCCCAGAAAAAAACTCCCGTAGCAGCTCTGCGCTCGCCGCATCAGGCAGCGGCCCCACAATCTGTGCGCGATGATTCAGGCGTGTATCGTCGGCGAGGCGAAACAGGCTACGCACCGCACCAGCCTTGGGGTCGCTGCAGGTGAAGATTACACGGCGGATGCGAGCGTTCACAATCGCCCCGGCACACATAGGGCAAGGCTCGAGCGTTACATACAAGTCACAGTCGTGGAGCTGCCAGCGCCCCAGGCGGCGGCCCGCCTCACGGAGAGCTACAACTTCGGCATGCGCGGTGGGGTCGCTCCACTGCTCGCGTTGATTAAACCCTTGACCAACGATTACGCGCGTATCACCTACTTGCTGTACGACAATCGCTCCAACCGGTATTTCATTTTTGTGAAATGCGCGATGGGCCAGCGTCAGGGCGCGATCCATAAATGGTTTATCCACTTCGGTCAGTCCATCGTCGTAGATAATCTTTTTCATAAAAATGTTATTCCTTGGCTTTTAGGCCTTTTACATATGTGGTCAACTGCAAAAACCAATGGAATTATATGGTTTTTTGCAAAAAGCGCCCTACGGCCGATCGCTTATAAAAAAAGCGACGATTTTTAACGCACAACACCAGCCAAAGGAGCCGGTTGCGTTGTCTCGTCCTCAAAATTCACAAAATTGTATTGGCGTATGGCGTCGAAGGCTGCAGCGGTGCCAATTTGTTGTAAGTTGGTGTCTTAAAGCTTGGCCAAGAAGCT
>JAJXZA010000356.1 GCA_021780285.1 Planctomycetota bacterium | reverse complement strand
GCAAAGCCGGCGGCTGCAACCGGCGGAGCCGATCGGCCCGCGCGGGGTGGGCGGCCGGTGTCGCAGCCGGAGGGCCAGCGGCCCGGCAGCGCGAGGCGCGGTGTAATAGCGGCTATTCGCGACGGCAATGTATTTGTTGATTTGGGCGGTAAGTCGCAGGGCATTGCGCCACTGGAGCAATTTGACGCTCCCCCGGCGGATGGCAGCGAACGCGTTGCTTTGGCGGTCGGGCAGGAATTTGAGTTTGTATACACCGGCTACGACCGCCGCGAGGGTTTGGTGCTGCTGTCGCGCAAGGGAGCGGTGTCGCATAGCGGGCTTGCGGCCCTGCACGAGGGCGATACGGTTGAAGGCGTGGTAACGGCCGTAAACAAAGGCGGGCTGGAACTGAAAATTAACAACGCCCATGCGTTTATGCCGGCCGGCCAGGCCGACATCAAATTCAACAGCGACCTGCAGTCGCTTGTTGGTCAGAAGGTTAAATGCCAGGTCACGCAGGTAAGCGTTGAAGACCGACGGTTGATTGTGAGTCGGCGGGCTATTTTAGAGCAGGAGCGTGCGGTCGCCGGCGAAAAGCTCTGGCGGGAGCTTGCCACCGGGCAGATACGCGAAGGCGTCGTGTCGAGCGTACAGGCCTATGGGGCATTTGTTGATTTAGGCGGCGTTGACGGCTTGCTGCATGTATCGGCCATGAGCCATACGCGCGTTTCTGACCCCAATAAAATAGTTAAACCCGGCGATCGCATTCAGGTAATGATCATCGCCCTCGATGCTGAAAAGCAGCGCGTGTCGCTGGGGCTCAAACAGTTGGTTAAAGACCCCTGGGATGAAGCCGCCGAAAAATATCCGCCAGGTTCAGTTGTTGCCGGCACGGTCAAAACGCTCATGGATTTCGGTGCTTTTGTCGAAATAGCCCCGGGCGTAGAGGGGCTGGTACATATATCAGAATTGTCGAATAAGCGGGTAAATCGCGTCTCGGAGGCTGTGCAGGTGGGTCAAAGTGTGCAGGCCAAGGTGCTTGCGGTAGACACCGCCAAAAAACGCATAAGTCTTTCGCTGGCGGCTCTGCTGCGCGAAGCGGCTTCGGCCCAGGCGACGGCGCAGGCCGCCGATGCCGATACATCAGTTGCTGGTATCCCGCCACAAGCGGGCACTCCGGCGGCGACCGCCGTCGGGGCAACGCCAGGCAAACCCAAGCCGACCAAGTCGCTGCCGCTAAAAGGCGGCCTGTAAAAGCAACCCGCTGCGCCGATGCGTCGGTGTATTGCTGTACTTTGCACGGCCAGGATTGTCGCGAACATAAACGTCGCCCCACCGCAAGCTCTGCAGTTGAACCATGTGGTTGGCCCGGTCGGTGGCAGCGCTGGGCCGGTGCCTGTGGCCCTGAACATCCGCCAAACACCATCTTCACCCAATTCTTCGTGTCGTGGTGGTAAATTATCCCGGCGTGACGGCGGTGGCTCTACGTGCACGCCATGAGCATACTGCTGAAAAATATCAGCGCAAAAATCGCGTATTGCGGCGCACTTGTTGGACAGGCCGGTTTGGCGGTAAACTATCAGGCCATTAAAGCCCGGGTGGCGAAATTGGCAGACGCGCCAGCTTGAGGTGCTGGTGGGCGCAAGCTCTTGCAGGTTCGAATCCTGTCCCGGGCATTGACACGTTTTGCATACTCTCGCATGTATCAGCATTGCCCAGTAAACATTGGGGTTTTTGCATATCGTCATTTTCGGCGTGCGAGGCAATACTGGGCAAAACAGCATCATACTGCAGCGCTTTTTGCAGCGCGCTGCACGGCCCGTTTTCAGGCTTACTTTCCGGCTCGGCAACGGCCCGTTCAAAGTGTGCATCGGTGGTGCTCAAGTAATGCTCTTGGGCTATCGCTTCGCTATGGCCCAGCCAATCGGCCACAACGTGCGCCGGGTAGGCTTCGCATAGTTCGGTGGCCCTTGAAGCCCGCAGATTGTGGAACAGTTTCGGCCAAGGCTTTTCGCCGGCCCGATGGATGATTTTCAAAAAGGTAGTCCGCAGATTGACGCTCGCATGGCGGTATCGCGTGATAACCCACGGCTCGCCCGGCTCGGCTTCATCAAAAACATCCAGCAGGCGCTGTTTGAGTTCGGGAAACATCGGGATAATCCGGCAATCGCCGCCCTTGTGGTGCTCTGTCTTGGGCGATGGAACACGGATACGGTTATGCTCCCAATTGATGCAGTCCCACGTCAACGCCAGTGTTTCGCTGGGCGTGCGTAGGCCGCCGTAACGCGATAGGGCGATGATAAGCCGCCATTGGGCATCAGGTGCGGCGGCAATACACTTTTCGATTGTTGCACGCGGGATAAACTGGCGGCGCTCCCGGTTGCCACGAACACTTGTAGACACTTCGCTAAATGGGTTTTCGCCGGCAAACAACTTACGCTTGGCGGCGGCCCGCCACAATTGCCGGCCACGGCCCAAATGGCGGCGATAGGTTGCTTCAGCAAAGCGGCCCATCAGGTGCTTTTGAAAATCAGTAACCTTTTCGGGCGTTACGCTCTGCATCGGGCAATCGCCAAAAAACTCCAACAGTACGCGGCGGGTTTGGCCAAGGTTGACGGCGGTTTGCGGCTTGGCATCAACAAGGCCGGCAATGAATTGTTCGGTAAACCGGCTGATTGTTATCGCCGCCTGCTTTGCGCGCGGCTCTACAAGCCCCACGGCGGCAAGGCGGTTGTGCAGGGTATCGCCATACGGCGTCTCGCCAAGGGCGCCAATCCATGCGGCGGTTGGGGCGGCAACAGGCTGGCCGGATAACTTGGCCGCCAGCATGGCTCCAATATGCCCGCAGATTGTAGATGCATCTTTGGCGTTGCATTTGCCAAGGCGAATCGTGCGGCGGATACCTTGCCCATCGGTGAATTGAATAAGCCGATTGCCGTTGTGGTTTGATACGCTTGCCATGATTAACCCTTTCGTGAAACAAGTTCAAGGTTCAAGTAAGCCGCAATGCGTGCTGCAATATCCAGTCGCAAAGTTTGTTCGCCGCGCACAAAGCGTGCGACACAATGGTTATCAATGCCGCAATCCTTGCCAATGCGGTAATGCGTTAAACCAGAAGTTTTGATTGCCTGCCGCAATTGATGTTCAATGTTCTGTTTCATAGCCTGTAAGTATCCCATATCGCCATTACCTTGTCAAGCGTCAAATAAAAAGTTTCGCCACAGTCAATAACGGTTGAACCTTGCCGCCTGCCATGAGCATGGCCAAGGCCGGCATCAGGCCAAGGCGTTTAGGTGGTTCGGCCATCCGGCGGACAATGGCTTGCGGCATTAACCGCAGACACTGGCGGCAGATAAAGTGTTCGCCAAGTTTTGTGCCATGCCGCCAGCAGGCCGGCTTATGGCATCGCCGGCAACAGTCAAGGGTTGGCGTCAGGCAGTCTTTGCAAAGCATATTTCGCCCCTTTCGTAGCTTGGAGCCATATTTTCGTCTACACGGCTTCATTAGTTGCCGTTTGCGGGCCTCGTGGCAGTTCGGACGATTGATTACCCGCTTTAGTGTCCGGCATCGCACCAGAAGGCGATTGTGCAAGCGTATCGCCGCCTAAAAGCACGGCCCTGAACCCGTATGCCCGCAGGCAGGCTTTGAGCAGTCGCCGGAAGCGTATCGTTGCCGGTATGCCGCTTGGGACGGATACCAGGCGGATTGTCCATTGCTCCGCCGGCAGTTTCGCCGGCCTTGGTGCAGGCGGCCTTGGCGTTGCCAGCAATGGTGGCCGCCTTGCGAACCCGAATTGCCTTTGCGGTTCGCTCATATCGCCCGCCCCATACCCGGTAGTAGACCAGCGGATTGCGGCGCGGCCTTATGCGGTGTAGTCAATAAGGGCGGTGTGGCCGTATCCTCGCAATGAACCGTATCGCCGGAAGGAACCGTGTCTAAATGCCACCGTGCCACAAGGAACCCGCCAGCCCCGTCTACGGTAAACTCGGCAATAGTTATCTGGCGGCCTAAACCTTTCTGAAGGCGCTCATTCAGGTAGTTCAAGGCTATCTGGTCGGCATAGTCCGGGCCGCCAAGGCCCAAGTAGTCACGGGCGGTATCGTTGTAGAGCCTCTGGAGTTCGCCCTGCTTGCTCTGGTCAGATTGACCAATGGCGGCCATAGCCACCTGCCGCCATGTTTGCGGATGGGTAGAACCAGGCGCTGCCGGCTCAACCGCCTTGGCCACGACCGTACCTACAGCCTTACCCGGAGCCTTACCCGGAGCCTTACCCGGCTCAACCGCCGTAATACCGGAAGCGACTAAATCGTCATCGAACAGGGTATCAAGGTTCATTTTTTTTCTCTCTTATGGGTTTTCCACTTCCGGCTTTCCGGCTAGCTTAAAAACATCAAAAACATTGGCATTTTTGCATAAAAAAGCCGGAAGTAAGCCATTTTGCCGACAAGGTTCCGGCTTTCCGGGTAGGCCAAAGGCGGAAGCCGGAAGTAACCCGGAAAAACCGACTACTTCCTACATTTATGCCCATAAACATTGAGGATTCTCTTTGTCGGAAAGCCGGAAGTAGGAAAACGACTATGGTAGAAAAAAATATCATGCCGCCCCCAGCTCCGGCAGGATGTTATCCTCGCCCTTTTCCGGGCAGTCGGTTATCCGCCACGTTGCAGGCTTAGGGCCTCGCCCGGCTTCAGTAACTTCCAGGTGGCCGGCCTCGGCAAGTTCGCTTAGCCAGCCCCTTACCGCCCGCACGCTACTTGTCTCGCCCTTGGTGGCGTCGGTAGTTGTGAAGGTATCCGTCGCTGATACACGACCACGGAGCCGCTCAAGGAACCGCTTTGCGGCCCCTGAAAGCGAACCGCCCAGAAGCCGGCCCATCGGGTCGGCG
>JAJXZA010000237.1 GCA_021780285.1 Planctomycetota bacterium | reverse complement strand
AATACGGCTGGCGGAGCCGCACTCTGACATGGCGTTGCAATGGCGGATGGTTATGTGCGTTTATGGATAATTGCGACGCGAACCACGCGGCATAAACCGCGTGGCTCGTTATTATTGCGCTTCAAAATAACGAGCCGCCGGGTTTAGCCCCACACTTGCGCTTCAAAACTAACGAGCCATGGGGTTTAGCCCCATGGTAACGAGCCATCG
This sequence comes from Planctomycetota bacterium, assembly GCA_021780285.1. GTDB lineage: Bacteria > Planctomycetota > Phycisphaerae > WQYP01 > WQYP01 > JABEVB01. The sequence goes on along the minus strand of JAJXZA010000237.1, from coordinate 4,696 downwards.
GGTTTATGCCCGATGGTTTTCCAGCCCATCCGGTATTTCGCAGGGCCGCACAAAGAGTTGCTGCTTTCCGGGACGGTGCCGCCTGGCGGCCTGCACATAATTGTCAAGCTGCGGGCTTGCCAGCACCGACCAGTAATCGCCGGGCCGGGCCGCAAGATACAGCCCCACACTCATGGGTTTGGTGCCTGCAGTAAGGTCAAAAATATAACGTGCGCCGTGGCCGCCATGCTGGGGCAAGCCATCAAGCGACTCCCGCACAAACCTGGCCAGCGCCTTCGGATCGGTAATCTCCTCCTGCGGCAGCTCAAAGCAGTGCTGCACGCCCGGCGGATCGGGGCGTTTGCCGCTGTAAAACAAAACAACATCGCCCCGCGGCAGTTGCAACACCTCTGTCAGCATATCCAGCTTATCGTAGCTGCCATATTCGCAAATGGTTGCCAGCAGCAAGCCAGCAGGCACAGGGGTGGTCAGACTCTCGCGCATCTTCGCCGCTTCTTCCTTAAAGATATGCTCGCGATAGTACCGATTGGCCGCCTCCTTATCCCACACAGTATGCTCGGCCCAGAAGTTCACCCGATCTTCAAAAGGCGCGTTGGCCGGCGGCGGCGAATGTAACTGTTGCAGCGGCACACGCAACGCATTGAGGGTAAGTTCATGAAGACTCCGATGCGGGTCATGATCGAGCGGCGGCAGCGACGTAACCTGCACCAGCGCACAGGATGGTTTGGCTTCAGGCGCGTTGTCTTCAGGAACATAAAACCGAACCGGGTTGGGTGGGTTCCATGACTGGATAATTTCGCAGACAAACGCATGCTTGGCGGCAAGAGCCTCCACCCGCTTGATGCCACGGTACTGGTCAAAGCAACCCGTAGCCCAGACACAATCAAAATTGCCGCCCTGGCGCACAAGTTGCAGAGAAATGGCCAGCGGCACAAAGGCCGAGTCCGCCGGCAGGGCCGATGCCGCGCCGGCGGTGTCGCACCCCATAAGGTCGCTTAACGCGATCATGGCCTGCCGGCTGAAGCGATGCCACAACCCCCAGCAGGCGTGCGAATGGCGCGGTAGAATATGCTTCCGCACATCGGCGGCAAGCCGTTGCAGCGATGCGGGCAGAGAAGGGGCGCCGGGAGGGCAATCAGGCGCATGGAGATGTTCCTGAGATCGCCATACCAGCGGCACGCCAAAGCAGTCGCGCAGCAGCGGCGAGGCGCATGAATTCTGCGGCTTGACAAACAGCGCCACGCACGCGCCGGCGACATCTTCGCGGCGGGGAGTTTGGTAGTCTTCGCGAAGAGCCAACCCGCGGCGGGCGGCTTCTTGAGCGGCCAGTGCAATGACCTGCGGCTTAAGCACCCACGGCCCGAGCCGGCGAAGTGAGTAAACCAAGTCCAGCGCCTGGCGGCCTGTCAGGGCGTCGGCGGCAGCAATTCCCACGGTGTTTTCTCCGAACCAACAAAAAGCGAGCCTCGCCCGTCGCCCGAACGGAGCTGGGCCTTGGTAAACCAGGCAAAGCCCTCGGCGTCAATCGTTGCGGCAACGCCTCCAAGCGCCACACTTTGCCCCTGCATGGCTCTGGCGGGAGAATTATCCGCCTCAAAAAATGCCAGGGCGACAGGGGCATCTTCGGCAATGGTTGTGTCAACCAACAGTTCCGCGGTACGGCCTGATGCCTCATGGCGCCAGCGCGTCATCAGCAGCGATGGACCGGCATGGGCGGCGCTACCCGCAGCCGCAGCCGCCAGCGGCCGGGCAAGACCGCCAAGGAGCCAACGGTTGGCATTGCGCTGGTCGAGTCGGCGCACCGCATCGAGAAACCTCGGATTGTCGAACACCGAGCTTTGGTCGCTTTCCATCTGCTGGGCCAGTGTCTCGAGCTTCCCCATCAGCCACCAAGGGGCCATGACGCGGTATTCGGGTAAAAGATTGGCCCGCAGGTTGGCCAATAAATTGGTTTCACATGCTATGGTAAGAAGCTCTTGCTCCTGCACCAGCAAGCTTTCGACATGGGTGCACTTCTGACGCACTTGCACAAGCATAGCTTGAACATGTTTAAACTCCGGTGTTTGTTCCACGTCGGGACCGGCTATGTATTGGCCAAGAAGGCTTTCGCCGATCGCGTTCATCGCCGACCAAATATCGAAGGAATCTTGCAGGACGCCGCAGACGGCGTCAGTGCCTTCAATATCAGGTTCGGGTGAATGGTCCCACAGCGGGCCGAGACGCGGGACTTCAGCGGCAAGCTTTTCAATCGCGCTATCCGCATAGAGAAGCGCCGCCTGGATCATCGCCAGCGGCATTTGGCCATCCAACTCGCCAAGGTCTATGCCATAAACTTCGGCACGCCCCAGCCATAGGGCGACCTCAAAAGCGGCCTGGCAGGCCGCCGGCGACGGCTTAAATGCCGTACCGGACGGTCGCTCTAATTCATCAAGTGTAACGCTGGCTAGAGCGTGGCGAAGTTCTTCGATCACCTCAAAGGCGAGATCAGTTTGTGAGCTATCAGGGTCTACCATGGCTATTCCAATCCACCGCGCGCATAGGGGCGCGGCACCAAACGTTGTTTGTAGCGTGCCGGCGGCTGGGCATCACCCCAGAGGTTCCAGTTGGGTCGCCAGCACTTCTGGCCTCTGCTATTTATACGGAAGCCCCAGTTCTCCTCTGACACAAATTCCACCAGAATTTTTATGGGGTAGCCTTCCGTCGCAAATTTCATTACCGGACTTGTCGGCGGGGCGATGGAACCATCGGCCCCATTGCCCCTCCAGCGCTCAATTATGCGGCGGACGACAAAGCGCCAGCGTCGCTGCGGGTTGGCCGTCTCACATGCAGATCTGCTGAAGTATGCGGTCGCCAAATAAGCGTTCGCTTTATTGGCTTTGAATATCATTTGCAGGCCGTTGCGGCAAATTGCACATAAAACCTCTTTACCGCCCGCAGTTGAGATATGTCGCAGCACAAGCGGCTTGCACAGTGATTCCACACCGCTCGGCCAGACCTGGCTAGCGGCCTCGCTCAGGGCGTGGGTATTGTTACTATCGAGCCGCAACTGGGCGTGAACGCTTGGGGATAACACCTCCTTCCAAAGCTCAGCCTCGTTGCGAATGTGCTTTTCAGCAATATGTTGCCAGGCACCCGCGTTTTGAATCACAAGCATGGCTCGCCGAGTAGCGGGGTGATGTAATTCTGCCGGCGACAGCAAATACTTATGCCGATCTGAATCGAGGAACACGTTCATGAGCCATACACCTTGCATAATTTGACCCCGATGCTCGTTTCCCGCAAAACAGCCGAGCCGCGACTTTTTATTTGCGATATGTTCGCCACCGTCATACCTGTCATTTTTTGCATCATCTGGTTGCGTTTAGCCAAATTCTGCTCCTGCCAAAAATCGGTGCCAGGAAAGCCGGCTGTAAGGCCCGCCTCGGCCACCCATTGCCGCCATAAATCGGGGGGCACAAAGTGATCGCAGGCATGGCCAACGAGCAGAATCAGCCGATGCATGGGGGGATATTTGCTTTCGAGGGTCTCAATATCGTCCTTGCTGAACATAATGGATTCTAAATCGAGCATATCGGGATCCGCAGGCCCCACCTCACCGAACCCTTTCTTGGCGGGAATGGCAGCAGCCTTAGCGACGGTTATATTTCCATAAAGAAACTCCCTCGGCCGGATGGCTGCGGCCTCCGGCGATTCCACGTCTGAATCCGCGACGTCGGCATTGCGCATGGATAATCCATGGCGCCGCAGCTCATCTATTATCAGATGGCGACCAACGGCAGTGGCCCACGCCAGGAGCGTTGGGGATTTGGCCGGGTCGTATGCATCGGCCTTTTCCAGCAGCCGAATAGCCAACTGCTGCGCAAAATCCTCTTCGCTCATGCCTGGCGGCATCGGGTAGTTACGCAGGCTAAAGAGCTTGTTTATCACCAAGGCCGGTTGATCGCTTGTGGCGAAATCATGTACCTGCTGCCGAGCGGCTGCGGACAACGCTGAAGGAGATGGTTGAGTTTCGCCTGAATCCAACGGGCACCTCATTTACAAGGTTCGTACTGACAATATACCGCCAAAAGAAGGGCCGTCAAGACGCCTCAACGCTGACTCATACCCACTTTGGGTCGCTTGGCATCTGGCCTGAATCGCACCCATCGCAGCGTTGGCTTCTAGAAAACAATAGATATACTCCAAGCGGCCAAAATTTGAAGCAACATTAAACGTCGTCCGACAACGAGCCACGCGGTTAAGCCGCGTGGTTCACCCCGGCCAGCGGCAGCGCCGCCGGGGTGCCCGGGTTGCGCCGCAGCACCACAGGAAATACTTCAATTTTGACCGCGAGCGGTATAATCGAGTTCGGGCGCGCCGCACCAGCCATAACAAAGAAGTCTGCCATGAATCGCAAGAATGCCCGAACCGCCTTCACCTCACCTTACACCTGTTCTAAATTCACCTGTTCCCGGCGCAGCCGCGGCATGGATGCTGAAATCCTCGATGGGGTATGGAACCAATCTATCGGGGTGTGACAAAAACCGTCGCGCACCTCCCAACATTAAAACCTTAAAAACCCTGCGTTACCCTGCATTGCACACCTGTAATATCTTGTTATTTTAACAAGAATTATCCAACGAGCAGCCATCGCATAAAAGCGACGAAAGGCATATAGCTATGACGACTTTTCACCGCGAAGCCGCGAAGTCGCGAA
>JAJXZA010000151.1 GCA_021780285.1 Planctomycetota bacterium | reverse complement strand
GTACCAATCAGGAAAGGCCACGTTATTGACAAAGCTCACGTCATTGATGCGAACGCGCGGCCCTTCGGTGATTTCATACTTGATGATACCCTTGGCGAGCGACTTTTTACCCAGCACCACTCGCACAAAGTTAAAACCACGACTGCGATAAAGCTTTGTAATGGCCCGAATGTCCGACTGGTATACGAATTGATCCACCGCTCCACCCGTACGCGCCAGCAACACTTCGCGGATGGTTTTATCTTTAATGTGCCGATTGCCCGCAATAAGTACCGACGTAATCTCCGGACGTTCCTGTACTATGTAGCGCACAATTACCTGATGCTGCTCGGTCGGAATAACCTGCGCTCGCACCGTTACAAATCGCCCCAGCGATGCAATGGAACGAACATCCACATCCACTTCGGCCCGGTTGTAGGGTGAACCGGCCGTCACGCGAATCTGATTTTCTATTGCGGTCAGGTCGCTCGGTCTGTTGCCCCTAACTTCCACCCGGGCGATCGGCCAGCCAGCCAACACACTCGGCTTAATCACCGGCGTAGCCGCCGGCCGACTGGCAACGGCTGTCTGCGATGGTGCTGTGGCGGCAGAGAAGAGCGGCTCGGCGCCCAGCGTTAACGCTAAAACCGCCGCACATGCCGCCGCCTTCCAAAGCCGTCGGTCGCCCAAAGCGCCGCGACCTGATCTGCCGGCGCTGAATGTGACAACAGATTTCTGCAGCATAGTTTTCTCAAACATCCACGAGCCTATTATTCAGTGCACATTCAAACGCCAAACATCAAACGCGCAGGCCGCGCCGGGCCACCGGCTGTGCCGAGCCAGTAGTCTAGCCGCGGATCGCCCGCTTGTGAATACATCGGCAGAGTCATAACCGCTCAGGGCTGTATTGAGAGTCTTATTGCGTCATACATGATGCACCCAACGTGAAACTGCTGCGCTATAAGGTGCCTTTGCGGGTAAGGCTGCGCCCCTTGAATGTGCAGGTGAAGGGTGTTCGGCCCGGGTTTGAGAAATTGCGCAGGAAAGCTGATTTGCCGCACGCGATACCGGCTGTCGCTGCCGCCGCTGCGATACGCAGCGGCGCCGCTTTTTCGCAGCATTAGCAGCCCGACACGCTTACCATTAAGCAATACATCCAAAATGGCCGAATGACCATTTACAGGGCTTGAGGCACAAATGCCAAAAGTTAGAGTCGCCTTCCCGGCGAGCGCATGAGCTACGGTAAAATGAACCGCCCAGTACGGCCTTTTGTTGTACCAGCTCCACTGGGCGTAGTTCCAATCTTTCCTGGGCGTGCTTTCGCCAACAATGTAGTTCACATCATTGGGAAAATCTCGGTGGTAAAACCTGAAATTGCCCCAGTGCCGCACATTATTGCCATGCCTGAACTCACGGGTCGAGCGGTCGGCGATGCCGATCTGCCAGAGCACCTTGCCGTGTGCCGGGGGCCAAGTCAGGCGGCCCAAGTTCGTGTCGGCATCAGGCCGCACCACCACGCCCGGAAACTTAAATTGATGAAAGTGGTTGCCTCCATAGGCGTAAAGTTCATAACTGCCCGGCTGTACTTTTTTAAACTCAAACGTGCCATTGGAATGCAGGGCCGTCCAATAAATATAACCACCCGCCTGCTGCGTCCAATCGCCTCCGGGGGCGGCGAGTACGAGCGTTACCGCCGTGGCGGAGCGGGTTGCCAATAGCCGCAAGGTTCCGCCTACGTCCCCGCGACGAACGACGTACGCGTTGCTTTGGGCCCACGGGTAGGGCCACTCGCTGCGCTCGGCGTGGTATTGCCGCAGAGCGTCAAGATACATGACCTTGGCGTCTTGCCCGCGGTTAAAGTAAAACAGCACCGGCCCCCACACGTGCGTCCACCTTTCATTTGCCTTAAGCCTGATGGCGCCGGCGCCGAAGTGCATGCCTTGGAGCATGGCCAACAGCAATTGACCCCGGCCATCCTCATGCACCGACAATTCCTGTCGCGTCGGCCCGCCGTTGATGAACTCGGTGCTTGGCGTAATCACCCACGCTCCAATGCCATGGCCGGTCATACCATACACGGTATTATCTCTTTCAAATATTGAATTATTGTATTTTGTATATACGTGGCCATTTCGCAGAAGAAATGTTGCGTCCTGCACCTTGCGCACCACAGGCGACATGGCAAACGGCTTTACCTTGCCCGATGGCAGCACCTGTTCGGTAAATGTATGCGGGTAGCCGCGCAGCACATAACGCGACTGATCAAAACCTGACGGCGACATCCCCGCTCCATGATGAACCGTCACGTAAGCATACAGGCCCGCCAAGCCTCGCTTCATCAGATAATGGGCCTCAAAGTGGAACGGCAGCCTGCGACTCGGCCCGCCAACAAGCGCCAGATCCACAATATTCGGACCAATATGCCTAACAACCGGCCGCAGCCGTACCCCGCCCAGCCCTAAATAAAATCCGTGGCCGCCCGGTGTGGGCTTTCCATCCGCGGTAAGCCCTGCGTTACCGTTGCAGTCAAAATAGATGCTCTCCCGTGGCAATCCAATATTGACCCAACGACCACCCTGCCGAAGTGCCAGTGCCGTCGCATTACCGCTGCGGGTGGAAATGCTTGCCCGCACCAGCCCATTTTGAAGCACAATATTCACCCCCTGTCGTACGGCTGCCAGCGCAGCACCAACCGCGGCCGGCGCCCCCCAACAGCCGACAAGGCCCAAGAAACCCGCCATGAGCCGTAGCCGTGGATGTCTTATGAATATTCCGTAAAACAGCCGCAGAAGCACCATGCCCGTTCCTTTCGCCAAACAAAACCGCCCTGTCGGCGCTGCTCGAACACGGCTGCCGCGCCACAATCGGCATTCTATCTGGAAACAACGCCCCCATGGCCGTCCTGATGCCGTTTGTAATGAATCAGTATTGTAATTTTGTGCGCTGAGCAGGTAGCGGACCACATCGTTCCACCCCGAAACCATGTGCTAAAAGGACAGTAACTTCCGCGACCGCACGGGCCAGCGATCTCCGGCATTTCTGCGATACAGTTTTACTTCAAGCAGCAGCGAACAGCACAAAAAAATAGCCGATGGTCGCGTGGGATACGACCACCGGCTTTCGTGGGGGAGAAGGAAGGAACTTTGCCACCCAGCCACTTTGTCGTGTCTCGTGGCTGTGGCAACCTTATATACGCAGCAGGCGGGCGAAAGGTTTACGAAATTTTTAACACCAACGGCCGAGCAGCATGCCCTATAAGTACATCGCGCCGCCGGCTACCGACCTGCGAGTACTACATAAAAGTGAATGATTTGCCTTACTCTCTCCAAACCTGGTTGAACGAGCGAGCTATGCGGAGCCATGACTTGCGCTTGGCCGCTATTTAGAAAATTCCACCGGTGCTATTTAGCTGTACCCGTCGTTTGGCTCTTGGCCAGAGCCGCAAATTGTGCGCCCCGAACTTCATAATTTTCAAACTGCCCCCAACTAGCGCTCGCCGGCGAGAGCAGCACCACGTCCAACTCATTTGCCCCACCCGCATCGCCAACCCATTGCCCGGCAAGTTCCACAGCGGCGGCCAATGTCTGCACATATTTAGCCCGCTGCGGCGCGACTGCCCCCGATGCAACAACCTGATCTACCAAGCTTTGCCCGGTCGCCCCAATACCCAGAACCCCGCCCGCCCGCTCTGCCAGCTCCCGTACAAAGTCGCTCATATCCAAATACTTATCGTACCCTCCCACGATACATATAAAACTCCGCGGCGCAAATGCCCGCAAGGCCGTTATAGAGGCCTCCGGCGTGGTTGCCTTTGAGTCGTTAAACCAGCGAACCCTGCGTTCGCCCGGCAACACCTGCGTGTGCACCAATTCCAACCGATGCGGCAAACCCTTAAACGTATGAAGCGCCTCACACCCCCCACGCCACGCATCACTCCCCGGCCGTATGCCCAGCGCCGCAAGCACCGCCAGAGCTGCCTGCGCATTGCTCTGATTGTGCCCCCCCGGCACCTGCAGCGGCAATGCGGCCGCTGCTACCGTCGAATAGCCCATTACCCGCCCGCGGCATTCGGACCGCCATGACCAAACTGCCGCATCATCCTGATTAATAATGGCAATATCGCCCGGAGTTTGAAAGCGCAGGATGTTTTTCTTGGCAGTTGCGTATTGCTCCATGCTACCATGACGATCAAGATGGTTCGACTTTAAGTTCGTCACCACCGCAATGTGCGGCGACCAGCCCGCAAACGGCGTATCCTCAAGCATAAAGCTCGACAATTCCAGCACCGCGCAATCCTGCGGACCAATACTACCCAGGTCAGCCAGCAGAGAGCGACCGATATTTCCTCCCGCGTAGACACGTCCACAATGTGCCCCGCCAGCACCATTCTGCCACGCCGCGCCCACCGCTGCTGCAATCATCGCCGTCGTTGTGGATTTACCCACGCTGCCGGTAACTCCGATGGTAATCGCGGGACAGCGCTGCACAAATAAATTTATTTCAGTCGTGAGCGGTATGCCGCGGGCTATTGCCTGCTGCACAAAGGCCGATTTCGCCTTGTCTACTGCGGGGTTAACCACCAGCAGATCGCATGAGTCGAGAATTGCCGCATCGTGGCCACCGAGTTGAAACTGCACCGGCACATCCCGCAGGTGAGCAATGCTCGCAGCCAGCTTTTCGGCAGGCTCCATATCTGTTACCACCACGGTGCAGCCCTGCTGGGCCAGCCAGCGGCTCACGCCCGCGCCGCCGCCAAACCTGCCAAGCCCCATTACCACCACCCGCCGCGGCAGCTCTAAGCCAGTCTTTTTAAACGCCGAGTTTAAGCTACCCATTAATGCAATATCCCACTGAAATCACGCCAGCCGTCCATATTATCGTAAAAGCTAAATCGTCCCGGTTTTTAGCACCCAAAGTCATCGCTGCCATGCGCACGATTTATTAGACACAAAGACCCGAAGA
>JAJXZA010000375.1 GCA_021780285.1 Planctomycetota bacterium | reverse complement strand
CCAGTCGGCTTTTCCGCCGGTGGTTCGCATCAGCAGATTCATCCGGGTGCGCGGCCACGCGTTCCATGCGGCATTCTGCCAATTCCATACATCATGTTCCATGATGTTGTACCAGCCATTGCCTAAGGAAATGGCAATAACATTGCGTTGGCCTTTGTGCAGCAGCTTGGTGATGTCAAAAGTCTGAAACGGCACGGTCTTGGAATAGTCATACAAGGTGGAATAAAGAACGCCGGAGCCGACTTTATGTCCGTTTACCCGCACCTTCCAATAGCCCAATCCCGCAATATACATATACGCATGACGCAGATTTGCGGGCGATCGAAACACTTTGCGAAAAATCGGGCACGGCTGCTTTTGAATCCACGATTTATAGTGAGGTTGCTTGGGCTGCGGCAGTCCAAAATAAGCGTTGTTGGGTAATTTGTAGAAGGGGTTACTGATGTGCGGTCGGTAGCTGATCCAATGACCGTGCCAATCGCCGGCGGCAAGAGGCCCCGTCATCCAGCTTGCAACCGAACTCCATTGTGATTTCCATCCGGCGCGGCTCCAGATGCGCACGCGCCAGTAATAATGGGTGAAAGGCCGGAACGCCGGGCCGGCGTATTGCGGAAGAAAGTGCGGATTATAACCAACCTTCCCGGAATCCCACAAAAGTGCATGGCCGCTGAGAATATCCGATTGTGATGCGGCAACCTGTATCTGGTACTGCGCCTGGTGAAGCAGCGCATTTCGTTGCGGCGGCATCCAGGTAAGCCGCGGATGCCGCTGCTGAACACCCAGCGGGTTTTGCGTCCAGTCGCAGCGCAGCCGGAACGGCGCATTTTGTGATTCATGCGCCAGGCGATTGGGCATAACAGGCTCAACCTGATCGGCTTGGGGTATGCGGGAAGCGATGCTTTCCACAGTGGATTGGGATGATGCGGCAGAACACGCATGGCTTACAGTGACTGCGGATACGCCCATGCTGATAACAAGCACCCATGTACGCATTTTGCACAACCGATGATTCATGACCAGTTCCTTTCAACTTAGATTAAGAGATCGACAGGAGCAATAGAGCAGCAGGCATGCTTACATTTCCATTTGACACAGCGAACCAATGGCTTGGCAAAATGATTCGACTGCATATGCTCGGCCGACAGATTCCCCGGTTGCACGGCGATGGCGGTGCTGTTGAGCTGTACTTGCCGCAGCCTGCGTGACCGTGTGCGGGTTTGTTTGTAACGTCTGTCGTAAAATATTGCAAGGTCGCAGCGATTGTATCGTCAGTTTTGTTTGGCGGAGTCGGTCTTTCAACAATGCTTTCCGCAGTCAACGCGTATGTTGAGCATAATCAAGGTTTTGATTCGGGGCATGGGCTGCTGTCGCCTATACATTACTTTTGCCACGGGATGCCCAAAAAGCGCGGTCCGGGGGCGGAGCGTGACAAAATCGCCAGTGCAACAAGGGCCACCACATACGGCAACATCTGGAATAACTCGAAGGGTAGAGTGGCCAATGCGTGCATAATGGCACTGTGTTGCGTGTAGCGCAGGGTTTGCAATGATTGCTGCAGGCTATTGACCGCTCCAAAAAGCAGGCAGCCGGCCACAAGCCCCCAAACACGCCAGCGGCCAAAAATGACCAGAGCCAGGACGACAAAACCCTGGCCGCCGGTCATGTCGCTCGCGAAGGTGTGTGTTCGCATGATGCTCAGGTAGGCTCCGGCCGCGCCGGCACAGGCGCCAGCCAGCAGCAGTACCCCAAAACGCCAGCGTTTGACGCCTACGCCTGCCGCTTCGCATGCTTCCGGTGAGTCGCCCAGCGCCCGCAGGATCACCCCGGCCCGCGTATAGCGCAATGCAATGGCAGCCAATATTGCCAGGAGTACAGCGGCATAAAAAAGCCCATACTGATGCAACAGCACCGGGCCAAAGTACGGAAGGTGATCCGCCCAGGCAGGCGAAAAAGCTGCAAAGCCGGCCCCCAGCGGCAGGCTGGTGGGCAGGTTGGCGTTTGCGCGCGCGTTTTGAAAAAGCATCCAGGCCGAGCCGCTTACACCCACGGCCAGCAGGTTCATCGCCGCTCCAGCGACAATCTGGTCGGCACGGCCAATAACGGTTACCAATGCAAATAGACTTCCGGCGATTAATCCGGCGGCAATGGCTGCGAGCAGGCCCAGTGCGCCGCTGCCGGTCGTTGCCGCCGCCAGGTACGCGCTGATGCAACCGAGCAACATGACGCCCTCAATGCCGATGTTGATAACCCCGGCGGTTTCGGCCAGAAGCTCGCCTGTTCCAGCCAGAATCATAGGCGCTGCGGCCAGCACCGCCTGCCGCGAGATAAAAGTGAACAGCGATACATGAGCGGTGCTCATAAAGTCCTTAATATCCCTGTGCCTAATCGCCTTGCCGCTGCTTTAACCGATGCCGCGCGGCCCAGCCAGCCAGCAGCAGCGTAACCAAAATAACGATGGCTTTAACGACATCCGCCATATTGTGGGGCAACCCCAGCGAGCTTTCTTCAACAATTTGAGCGCCGGTGTCCAAGGCTCCAAAAAAGAGTGCCGCAGCCGCAATGCCCAGCGGATCCAGCCAGCCCAGCAACGCCACGGCAATCCCTGCGTAGCCATAATTGCCAAAGGAACTGGTCATAAAATGGGCAACGCCAAGCACTTGAAATGCTCCGGCCAAGCCGGCAAATGCCCCGCTGATGAGCATAACCTGCGCACGTCGTCGGCCAATCGCCATGCCGGCCAGTGCCGCCGCTTGCGGATTGGCTCCAGTAACGAGCATCTCAAAGCCGAAGGTGGTGCGACGCAGCACGAACCATGCAATGACTGCCAGCCCAAATGCGATGGGCACCCCCACATGCAAATTGGTGTACTTTATAAGAACAGGCAGCCACAAGCCCGGGCCGAGTTCGGCACTTTGCGGTGCGGATGTGCCTTTGGCCTGCAGCACGCCGTGCAGCAGGGTGGTTGCCAGATAAGCGGCCACAAAGTTGAGCAAAATGGTCGAGAGAACAATAGGCACGCTGCGGTAACGCTCCAGCGCCCAGGCCACACCCGCCCACAACGCGCCGGCTGTAATACCGGCAACGATGGAAAGTAAAACGATCACTGGCGGCGGCAGGGGCGGTGCAAAGCGCGTGGCAATGGCAACACTCGCCACCGCGCCAAGCAGGTACTGGCCCTGCGCGCCAATATTGAGTACGCCGCTTTTGAAGGCCACACCCACGGCCAGCCCGGTAAGCAGCAAAGGACATGCACTGGCCAAACTTGCGGCTATCTGTATGTGATTGCCCACAGCTCCGTGCACCCATCGGCGCACCAGGCCCCAGGCGGGGTATCCAAGTAAGCTTAGGCCGCCCACCACCAATGTCAGTGCCAGCACGCTTGCCAATATTGGGATTATGGCGGTAAACCATGCACGAGGCGGGCGTCGAATGGGCTGCTCCGCCTCGGACGAGGCTGATGAAGAAGCGTCACCCATAGCAAAACCATCGGGCAGCAGCGGCGAACTATCGCCGAGATTGACCGGAGGCGGTGTTGATGGAGGCTGCGTCATGAAGGCTTTGCTCCAATCATCATACGGCCAATATCTTCACGCGAGCAATGCGGCCAGGACGTTGCAGAGAGTTTACCCTCGTAAAGCACCATGACACGATCACTTATGGTCAAAAGCTCATCAAGGTCGCTGTTAATTAGCAGAACACCGGCGCCCGCCCCCCTGGCCTGTACCAATTGATCAAAAACAAATGTGGTGGCTTGTACGTCCAAACCGCGGGTTGGGTTGAACGCCACAATTACCTGATGTCCGCGGCCGACTTCGCGGGCCAATACAACCTTCTGCTGATTGCCGCCCGATAGCTGCCATACCGGTCCGCTTACATCCTGGCTGCGAATATTAAACCGCCGCAGCAGGTTGTCGGCGTGCGTGCGCCAGCGGCGGGGGCGTAACCAATGGTGGGGCGATATGTCCGCATCGTCGTAACCTTTGAGCAGCAAATTGGTCAAAACAGGCAGCGACATCGCCAAGCCCCAGGCCTGACGGTCGTCTGGTATTGCGGCGAATTGTCTGGCCCAAAGATGGCGCGGCATCTGGTTGTGTGAAATGCCATTGAGGGTAATGTCGCCGGCCGCAGGCAGCCGCAGAGCCAAAAGCGCCGCAAAGAGCTCGCCTTGGCCATTGCCATCAACGCCGGCAATGCCCAAGATTTCGCCGGCGTGCAAATCGAATGAAATATCGGTTAAAAGATCTCGCGAGCCGGTACGATCAGCCACGCGCACGTTTGCGGCGCGCAATCGCACCGGGCCGCGGTTGGGTGGGCTGGGCCGCTCAACAACTCCCACCTCGCTGCCCATCATGTATTGGGTGATGGTGTGATGGTCAATCGCAGCGGCGCCATCGTAAACGAGCCGACCTTTTTGCAGGATACTGAGCTTTTGGCATACTTGCGTTACTTCAGCCAGTTTGTGGCTGATAAAAACCACAGCCATGTTCTGCTTGGCCAATACCTGCATAGACTGCAGCAGAGCCTGCACTTCCCGTGGTGCGAGTACCGCGGTTGGCTCGTCAAGTATGAGCATTCGGCCGCCGGTGCACAGCGCTTTGATGATTTCGACGCGCTGCTGCTGGCCCACATCCAACTGTTCGACCCTGGCATCAAGCTTCAACTTCCAGCCCATGCGATCGCAATTCTCGCCGATCAGCTTGGCGACATGGCGACGTTTTAAAAACCCCGGCCCGCGCTGTACAGCCAGCGCAATATTTTCCAGAATGGTAAGCTGCGGCGAAAGCATAAAGTGTTGATGCACCATGCCAATGCCCAGCCTTGCTGCCGCCCGCGGCGAGGCAATGCGCACCGGTTTGCCGTGTGTATATAAAGCTCCGCTGTCGGGCTGCAGCAAGCCAAATAGTATGTTCATGAGGGTAGATTTACCGGCGCCATTGGCGCCCAGCACACCGTGCACCACGCCC
>JAJXZA010000322.1 GCA_021780285.1 Planctomycetota bacterium | reverse complement strand
CTTTTCGCATCACGCCGCGCGTATCTACAATAAGTCGGGCGTGCTGGCCTATAAAGTGCCAGTCATACGCCGAGTGATGTGTCGCGATGAGCACGCAGTCGTAGCCATGAAGCATTTTGGCGCTCAGCGGCACGCTCGCAAGCTTAAGCTGGTGCCGGCGCATGGGATGCGTTGAGGCAATGTGCGGGTCGTTAAAATCAACATGGGCCTCAAGTGCCAGCAGTTTCTCGATGAGTTCTATGCTGGGGCTTTCGCGAATGTCGTCTATGTCGGGCTTGTAAGCCAGGCCCAGCACCAGCACCCGGCTGCCCTTGATGGCTTTGCCGCTGTGGTTGAGGGCCAGCAGCACGCGGCTCACGACATAATCGGGCATGTGATGATTGACTTCGCCGGCGAGTTCAATAAACCGGGTGGGCTGTCCGACTTCCCGCGCTTTCCACGTCAGATAAAACGGGTCTATTGGAATGCAATGTCCGCCCAGGCCCGGCCCGGGATAAAACGCCTGAAAGCCGAACGGCTTGGTGGCCGCCGCCTCAATGACTTCCCAGATGTCAATACCCAGTTTGTCGAGCACCACCTTCATCTCATTGACCATCGCAATGTTAATGCAGCGGTAAATGTTTTCGAGCAGTTTGGCGGCCTCGGCAACCTCGGCTGAACTTACCGGCACCACTTGTTCGATCGCAGCCTGGTACAGCAGCACCGCCAATTCGCCGCTCTGGGCATCAACACCGCCCACGAGTTTGGGTATGTTCTGCGTGTGATGCGTTTTGCGACCGGGGTCTTCACGTTCGGGGCTGAAGGCGGTAAAAAAGTCGCGTCCGCAGACAAGCCCGGTGGCCTCCAGAATGGGCAGCACCACTTCGCGAGTGGTGCCCGGGTACGTGGTAGATTCCAGCACCACAAGCTGTCCTGGCCGCAAACTCCGGGCGATGGCTTGCGCCGTGCGCTCCACAAACGTGAGGTCCGGCTCCATGTGGGCGCCAAGCGGTGTAGGCACGCAAATAATTACAACATCTGCATCACCCAGGCGGGCAAAATCGCTGGTGGCGTCAAACCGGCCGCTGCGGTTCATATCAGCGATAAAATCTTCACCGAGATGCTTCAGGTAACATCGCCCCGTTTTAAGCTGAACGATTTTTGCCTCATCAATGTCAAAACCGATGGTGGTAAAGCCCGCAAAATGAAAGGCCCGCAGCAGTGGCAGCCCCACGTACCCCAACCCCAATATGCCGACGCGGGCGCTGCGGTCTTTAATGCGCTGTTTAAGCAATTCGTAAGACAAAATCGGGGCCTCTTGTGCGGTCGTGCGGCCCGGCGCAGGCTGTCCGCGACAGACCGAGCCAAGCCCTTTGTGGATGTTAACTTGCCAGCCGCAGCGAGGCAACGCCGTGCGGCTGCTCTATAGCGGGCAGATTGCCCGCGGCGATAGCGGCGCCATTAACGCCGCCCAGTGCATCGGCGGCCAGCACGCGGCGCCGGCCGCGCAGCCGCAGCGTTGCACACGTTTAACATCTTGCTATTTTGACGAGCGGAGTTCCGCTTGCCGCGCCAATCCGTTCTTGCGGCCCGCAGGTCGCGCTGCCTCGTCCCAACCGCACGCCGCGCCAATGCCCGCTTTCTCAAAGACGCACCGCAACGCATTATAGTTAGCCGCCTAACTACTTTAAAAAGGCAATGGCTCATCCGGCGAGCCGAAAACCGCGCTCGCCGCAACCCGCGAAAACACCAATAAAATAAGGCTTTTTTGTAATTTTAATTTTTGGAATTGACAGGCGGCGACGCCGGTCGTATTTTAGGCTTGTCGGTTGGACGTGCCGGGGCAAAAAACCCCTGCATGGGCCATACTTCCGGTTTTCGCGGCGCTCTGTATAAGCAGAGCGGCCGGCGGGGCGGTCGTAGCCGACACTGTAATTTGCCGGCAATGGACTTCCGGCAAGCGGGCTAAATCTGTGCAACGGCGTCTTTGAAATTGCGGGGACGCCAAAAGTCGCACAGCAGAATGAAAAATAAATCGGTCGGCAGGAAGCTGCACTAAGTTTTTGAAAAACACGGTTTCAGCGGCAAGCGCCCGGCGGCGGTGGGCGGCAGGTGTTGTCGCGCTGTTAGCGCCTGGCTGAAATCCTTTTCGCGGGTATTGCGGGTTGGTCGTTGCTCTATTATCAAGGAAGGGCACTATGGTTCCCTTTGATTCCACGCACCACGCTCAAACGGTGTGGAACGACGTTGTTGCTTACATCAAACAACTCCATTCGCCGCTCGTGCGGCAATGGTTTTCTGAACTTGAGCCGATGGAGTTATCTTCCGGCGTGCTTTCGGTGCGGTGCTCCACGGCGGTGCAACAGCAGTATCTGGCCATTAAATGCCGCGACGTGTTCAACGAGGCCGCCCAGGCCGCTACCGGCAAGCTCATAAGCGTCAATTTTACCTGTGGGTCGCAGGCGGCGGGGCAGTCCGCCAGCATGCTTAACATGTACAACGATGGCGTTATCTCGCCCGATTACGTCTTTGAGAACTTTGTCACCGGCCCCACCAACGATTTGGCCTACGCCAGCAGCCACGCCGTCGCCGAGCGGCCCGGCAAAGCTTACAACCCGCTTTTTATTCATGGCGCACCCGGCTTGGGCAAAACGCACCTGCTGCAGGCAACCTGCCAGGAGATTTTTCGCCGCCAGCCCGATACCCGCATATTGTTTCTATCGTGCGAGAGTTTTATCAATTGCTTTATGGAATCGGTGCAGGCCGGCGACATGATGCAGTTTCGCAATCGCTTTCGCAACAGCGTGGATGTGCTGGTGATAGATGATATTCACTTTTTAACCCGCCGCGACCGTACCCAGGAAGAGTTTTTTCACACATTTAACGCTCTGTTTCAGCTTGGTAAGCAGATTATTCTCTCCAGCGACAGCCCGCCGCACGAAATCCCTGAACTCGAAAACCGCCTCGTCTCGCGCTTCAGCAGCGGGTTGGTCGCACGCATTGATCGCCCCTGTTTTGAAACCCGCGTGGCTATTGTCAAAACCAAATCGCGCATTCGGGGCATCGCACTCGCCGACGATGTGGTCAATCTGATCGCCGGCCGCATAGACACCAACATTCGCGAGCTGGAAGGCGCCATCACCAAAATTCAAGGTTACGCCATGCTCAACGGCGGCAAATACGATATGGAAACCGCCATGCTCGCCCTCGGCGACACTATTACGCCTTCGCAGCGGTTGGTTTCGATTCAGGCCATTATTGATCAGGTCACCCGCTTTTATAACGTGCGCCTTGCCGATTTACAGAGCAAGCGGCGGCATAAATCCGTTACGCTACCCCGGCAGGTCTGCATGTACCTCGCCCGACAGAAAACCCGCCTGTCGCTGATGGAAATCGGCGGGTATTTCGGCGGGCGCGACCACACCACCGTCATGCACTCCATCAAAGCCATTGAAGAGCTTCGCACCACCGATGTTAAATTTGCCGATCATCTCAGCCGTATTGAAATGGCCCTGATGACCCAGGTTGCCCGCGCCGGCTGATGCCTCATAAACAGCCGACGATTTACCAATATTCCTGCATTTAGCCCCCGGCTCGCCGGGGGTACCCGTACTACAACCCATAACAGTCCATTGCGCCATAGGCTCATTTATCAAAAGTCCTCAGACCCATCGCTGCGGTTGACCGATGCCTGCGGATTGTCTAACCTTGCATCGCAGCCGATGAAGTAGCGGTTTAACTGTCGGTAAATGAAAGGATGACCTGCCATGACTCAAGGCAAATGCCCGTTTAATCAAACGATGCCCAATCCAAAATCCATCCGCGAGTGGTGGCCCAGCCAACTCGACCTGAAAATCCTCCGGCAGAACGCCGCCAAGTCCGACCCCATGGGGCCTGACTTCCAATACGCACGCGAGTTCAAAAGCCTCGATCTGGCCGCACTCAAACGCGACCTTGCCGCCCTCATGACCGACTCACAAGACTGGTGGCCCGCCGACTTCGGCCACTATGGCCCTCTCTTTATTCGCATGGCATGGCACAGTGCCGGCACCTATCGCATCGGCGATGGCCGCGGCGGCGCCGGCACCGGCCAACAGCGCTTTGCCCCGCTTAACAGTTGGCCCGACAATGTAAATCTCGATAAGGCGCGTCGCCTGCTTTGGCCCGTCAAACAAAAATATGGCCGCAAAATCTCATGGGCCGACCTGATGATTCTCGCCGGTAATGTCGCATTGGAAACCATGGGGTTCAAAACTTTTGGCTTTGCCGGCGGCCGCGCCGATGTCTGGGAGCCTGATGAGTCGGTTTACTGGGGGTCCGAAGGTAAATGGCTGGACGACCAACGCTACTCCGGCGATCGCAATCTCGAAAACCCGCTTGCGGCCGTCCAGATGGGCCTCATTTACGTCAATCCGGAAGGCCCCAACGGCAAGCCCGACCCGGTGGCTGCCGCCAAAGACATTCGCGAAACCTTCGCCCGCATGGCCATGAATGATGAAGAAACCGTCGCCCTCATCGCCGGCGGCCACACGTTTGGCAAGTCGCACGGCGCCGGGCCGGTGTCTCACGTCGGCCCCGAGCCGGAAGCGGCCCCCATTGAGCAGCAGGGCCTCGGCTGGCAGAGCAGTTTTCGCAGCGGCAAAGGCGCCGACACCATTGGCGGGGGGCCAGAGGTAACCTGGACTAACAAACCCACCCAATGGAGCAACAACTATTTTGAAACACTTTTTGGTTATGAGTGGGAGCTTACCAAAAGCCCGGCGGGCGCATTTCAATGGACGGCCAAGGGCGGCGCCGGCGCTGGCACCGTGCCCGACGCGCACGACCCCAGCAAGCGTCACGCCCCAACCATGCTTACCACCGATTTGTCGCTGCGCTTCGACCCCATCTACGAAAAAATATCGCGGCACTTCTATCAGCACCCCGACAAGTTTGCCGATGCATTTGCCCGCGCCTGGTTCAAGCTTACCCACCGCGACATGGGCCCGCGATCCCGCTATCTCGGC
>JAJXZA010000334.1 GCA_021780285.1 Planctomycetota bacterium | reverse complement strand
TTGACTGGCAGCGACGCGGCATACAGCAGGGAGGCGTGCCCCGTGCCAAAATCATCAAGACTCACCTGTGGCCCGCGCCGCCGAATCTCTACAATGCGCTGGGCCGCCATGTCAAGGTCCCTAAGGGCGCTGACCTCCGTAATTTCGAGCGTCAAACGAGCGCGATCGGCACATTCTGCAAGGGCCTCGTCGAGATCCGCCAGAAACGAGGCATGCAGGAGATGCTCCGATCCAATATTAAGGCTGATGCGGAGTTTAAGGTTAGCGGTATCAAGACGACGCTGCAATCGCCCGGCCGCGCGCAGCGCGTGGCGTCCCAGCAACCGAATCAGTTCGACATTACGCTCCACCACCGGCATAAAATCGGCTGGCGAAATCCATCGGTCGCCGCGCCGCCACCGCACCAACATTTCCACGCCTACCGCTTCGCCACTACGTATATCGCACTGCGGCTGAAGAAAAAATTGCAGTTCGCCGGCGTTCACCGCTCCGGCAAAATCTTGGCGAACGCGAAAGATTTTCTCAACCCGATCACCCGCTTCGGGTTGAAATACCTCATAAGCCGACATACTGGACTTGGCCAGGTGCATGGCCGTATCGGCATGGCGCAACAGTGTTTTGCCATCGCTATTGTCTTTGGGGTAAAGCGTCAGGCCAATGTTGGCAGCCATACGAATATCATGCGACTCCCAGCGTTCGGGTTCATGCATGGAGTCGGACAGCCGATTAATAATCGCAGCCAAATCCGACTCATGCCGAAGCGTCAGCAACAGGCCAAATTCGTCCCCACCCAGACGCGCCAGTAAATCGCCCGGTCGTAAGGCTGCGGTCAGCCGCTGCGCCACGGCTTTGATGATGGCATCTCCGGCATTATGGCCGAGGGCGTCGTTGAGTTCGGCCACGCCAACCACATCCAGCATCCCGATGGCCAGCAGCGTCCCATCATCGGTTGCTCTCTCCCCAAGTGCGTCCAGGAGAGCTTTCTCGAAACGAGCGCGGTTGGGCAGATTGGTAAGCTGATCGTGCAGACGCACACGCTGTAGTTCCTGCAATTTCCGTTGGCGATCCACGGCATCGGCGACCGCATCAGTGAGCTGCTGCAGCACTTTCATTATTGCAGCAGAAAAACGGCTTTGGCACGCCGCACCTAAAAATAGCACTGCCTCCGGCGCTTTACGTCTGCAGGCGATTGGCACGCCCGCGACCGCACGTGCCTTCAGATGCTTGAACTCATCTCTTTTGGCTGCAAACTCTGAAAAGCGTCCTGCATCGGGCACAACCACCGCTTGACGCGTACGATAGATTCTTCCGGTGAGCGATTCATTTGTCGCCGCGGCGTCATCCAAAGGCCGCGCGGTGACGATTGGCTCGGAAAGCTTACCGGAGCAATAGAGCATGCTGGTCGTTTTTTTATCTTCCTTAATTCGGCTGACGCATCCCCAACTGGCATCGGTGAGCTGAATCAATGCGTCAACAAGGCTTCGGTATATTTCAACTTCGTCGCTGGCGCTACCCAGAGTTTTACTGATATGTTCAGTCGCTTGTTCGTACTTATGGAGTCGTTGCGCCGCGCGCTGCTCCTGAAGGCGGTCGAGAGCCGCAGCAATACTACCCGCCAGTCGCGATAAAAACGCGTTTATCCCCTCTGGCAAGCTCTGCCCTGCGCGACGATAAACGGCCACAATGCCGCTTTGCCCCTCCCGTGTCCTGAAGGGGGCGGTAACGCTGCCTGCCAGACCAAAGCGATCCGCCCGCGCCTGCCAAGGCTCAAATTCGGGGTGATCATGAAAACGGTCGAACGAAACAATGGCGTTTGATTTGACCGCCTGAGCCGCAGGATCTAGTCCTCCATTACCGCCTGGCCTCAACGAAATACGGATTGTTCGGTAATAGCCGACCGCTATCCCCGCCGCCGCACGAATGTGCACGCGCTGATTCGTAGGATTAACAAATCCTATCCCCGCGAGAGGTACATCGAATATTTGCACCAGTGACCGCGTTATGGCTTGCAGCAGCGCAACGCCGCGCAAATCACCAGATAACAGTTCATCGGTTATTCGGGATGCTTCGGCAATGCAGTTTGCCGGCAATGTCAGGCCTCCCGACTCAAGCCGTCCAACCAGGCAGCCCATTTGTTCGCCGAAGGCAAGGCGTTTGTTCATTGCGCTAATAAGGGTCGCCCGGTCATCCGGGGCTATTGTCAAAGCTGCGGTATCGAATGAGCGGCGCAATAACGGCAACATTGTCACAAGCACCCCCGAGTTATCGCTCGAGGCGCCCGACCATTTCTCAGACGCAAAGAGCCTTGCGATACGCAGTGGGTCACATGGTGTTGACGCCAGCAGGTGACAATATTCGAGCAAAATGGTCTGTGCTTGTTCGCGTTGAGCTTGCGACAGCTTCTGCCAAACCACGCCGGAGGAATCTTCACCCGATAGAGCAACAACCGTTTGCGAAATCTGATTCGACAATCGAGTCAGGGTTTCGGGGTGGCGTTCAAGCACGCACTGCTCTTGTGGAGACAAATCCAGCAACTCAATAAGCCTGGCAGTCTCGCCCAAAAAGGTGTGCAGCATGGCAGCACTCCTGACGGTCACCGTTAAATATATGCCACAACCGAATTCATTATAACGCAATTTTTCAACGGTCAAGTTAAAAAAACGCCGCTTTTTACAAAACGGTCCGTGTCTACATCCATCTTTGAAGCCTATATGCCGATCTTTACTTTTCAAATTTTAAAAATTCAACTGATGATTCACCGCCTCGTTGGCATTGATATCTGCCGTAAAGACGCATCCCGGAACAACGCAACATTCACGCTTAACTTCAGGTGCGTTTATATATCGTATTTTTTTAATCTGCTCCAAGATGCAACTACACCTACCGGCTTGAGTAACGCTTGGGCGCCTCCAAAATTATTGGTGCGACCAACCGCACGATACCGTCTCTCGCCGAGCCGGATACCTTGGGTTAAACTATTTTTAATTGAGGCCTTATGCCTTGTTTTACATTTTGGAGTTTGCACTACGATGACCTTAGCAATGTCTCATATCGCCCTGCGGCAACTCGTTGCCCAACATGGTCAGCAGCATATATATACGTTTTACGAGCAGCTTACGCCAATACAAAAGCAGCAACTTGACGAACAGGTTGCCGGCGTAGATTGGGCCTTGGTTTCATCTCTCGTTGAAACGGTGGTGAAGCACCCGCAATCGCATGCACTGCCGGCCGATGTACAGCCCGCACCGTTTTTTCCGCACCAACCCAAAACTTCCCACGATGCCCAGCTCTATCAGCAGGCCAGGCTTCGCGGCGAAGACTTGCTCAAAAAAGGACGCGTGGCCGCATTTGTGGTTGCCGGCGGCCAAGGCTCGCGACTGGGATGGGATGGGCCAAAGGGAACATTCCCTGCAACCCCCATTAAGCAAAAACCGCTCTTTCAGTGCTTTGCCGAATATTTGCTGGCGCTGCAGGCCAAATACGGTCCTGCCATTCCGTTTTACATTATGACCAGCCCCGCCAATCACAAAGCTACGACCGAGTTTTTTGCACACCACCGCAACTTCGGCCTTAAGCCCGACCAACTCATGTTTTTCCCGCAGGATATGCTGCCCGCCGTCGGCATGGACGGCCGGGCCTTGCTTGAATCGCCGCACTCTCTGGCCCTTTCGCCCAATGGCCATGGCGGTTCGCTGCTGGCATTAAAAAAGAGCGGAGCCTTAACCGACATGGCCCGCCGCGGCATTGAGCACATCAGCTATTTTCAGGTGGATAATCCGATTGTGCGTTGCGTGGATCCGCTTTTCATAGGCCTGCACGATCTGCAAGGCTCGCAAATGTCCAGCAAAATGCTGCCCAAGGCCTTCGGCAAAGAAAAGCTCGGCAACTTCTGCATTGTTAACGGAAAAATGACTATTATTGAATACAGTGACCTGCCCGACGAACTTGCCGAACAACGTAACAGCGACGGCTCACTGCGGTTTTTAGCCGGCAGCGTCGCCCTGCACGCCATCCGCCGGGATTTTATTGAGTCGCTTAATGCGCACGGCTTTGCGCTACCCTATCATCGGGCCGACAAAAAAGTTCCGTGCATTGATCTGGCCACAGGCAAAGCCATTAAGCCGGAAAAAACCAATGGCATCAAAATGGAAACATTTGTTTTTGACGCCCTGCCGCTGGCTGACAAAACCATTGTTTACGAAGCCGACCGCGTTGACGAGTTTGCCCCCATAAAACAGCCCGATGGTATAGATTCCATTGTGTCATCCAAGGCGATCACCACACAGCGCAATGCCCAGTGGCTTGAGGCAGCGGGAATCAACATACCGAAGAAGCCCGATGGCACGCCGGATTGCATCATAGAAATCGCAGCATCATTTGCGATCAATGCGCAGGACGTGGCAGCCAAGCGCGGTAAGGTGCCGTCCATAGCGCCGGGGGCGAGTATTTATTTGGCGTAGCTGTTTCGGTGTTTTTTGATCCGGCCCTTATTGAGTCAGCAAGTTTAAAAGCACCTGTACATTGGTGGACGGATTGGTTTGCAGAACCCTGTGCTGATCCTGAAAAGTAGCGGTATTGCCCATCGCTGAAACAATATTACAAAAGCCGCTGCCTCCCATAATTCGCTCCAAAACCCAGTTGGAGTTCGCAACGTCCAGCCTGCCACCCAGCAAACTGCGCAGGCCAGCCAGTGAACTCGCCGGTGTTGTATGGCGGCGCACCTGCTGCAAATGCGCCATAGCCCAGACTGTAAAGCATGGATTGGAAAGGCCTATTTTGAAGCCTTTGGCCCGACAGCCACTGATTGCTTTAAGCAATGCTGGATCACTTGGATTATTTTCAACATCGAAGACACACCAGATTTTATCGGCATCGTACGCCCTGCGGCTTAGACCAAAGTTCCTTATATAGAAAACGCATTTCACCCGCATAGGCATTGCGAATTATTCAAAAATCAGCTTCCCCGTACTGGGCACACCTCCAGAAGG
>JAJXZA010000145.1 GCA_021780285.1 Planctomycetota bacterium | reverse complement strand
AAGGACCGCGCCGTGCGAATTATCACCGAGCTTACCGGACGCTCACGCGACGCGGCGATAACACTCTGGCAGCAGGCCGGCGGCAATGCCAAGCGAGCCGTGGTGATGCACTTTCAGCAGTGCTCTGCCTCGCAAGCTGATGAACTGCTGCGCCAAACCCGTGGACGACTGCGGCCGCTGATAGCACCAACCACCCAAAAGTGACATCCCGCCCGGCAATTACCGTGTTGCGGGCGGTTTCGCCATGCTGGCTTTCTGCCGATACATGATAATGGTGTGGCAATGACCGATGATGTTGACATCCTGGCCTTGGGCCTGCTCGATCCGGCACAAATTGAAGTCGCATGGATCGCCCCGCGCACCGCGCAGTCCGCCGCAGCTCAAGAGCGGATCACCGCCCATTGGAACGAGCATATAACCGAAGCACGCCGGCAGCAGCGCGTGCTTTTCAACAGCCCCATCGCCCGGCTACTTGGGGCAAAGCAGCCAAACCCCGGCGGCCCGCTGCGACTGGAGCTGACGGGCGGCGATTACCGGAGTTTTTTTGTTACATGCGTACGCGATCACCCCTGGTTTAAGGCCAACGCCCCCGAAGCTCTTCACGAGGCCCTGGGCAACAGCCTGCTGCTTACGCATGGCAACCATGTTGTGCTGGGGGTGCGCAGCGACTCGGTTGCCAGTTACCGCGGCTATGCCCATGTGTTTGGCGGCGTACTCGAACCACCAGCCGCAGACGCGGCTGCAGACGGCTCATTTATTCTCTATCACCTGCAGCGCGAGTTACTGCAGGAAATTGGCCTGTCGCTGCAGGCCTTAAAACATCCGCCAAAACTTATTGCCCTGCTGCGCGACCATCAGCTTCATCAGCCCGAACTGGTATGGTGGGGCGAACTTGCCCCCGGCAATGCCAAGTATGATGTGGCCTTTGAAGAGCACGATCAGCTTCTTACGCTGCCGCTGCAAGACGCGTTAATCACCGGCGAACCCGCCATCCCGCTCACACCCGTCGCCCGCGCGGCCATCGCACTGCTGCAAGCCACGCGCCAGGCGAACGCAGAACAATAGCCTCGCGGCAGCAGGTTGCTCGGCCCAAACTCCCGTCCAGGCTGCGAAGCTGCTGCGTCAATCGCTGTACGATAGCGTCTGCGGCGATAGAAAATTCATGTCGGGTTTTTTGTGGGCGGCGGCTGTGCGGCGAAAGGCCTCGATGCCGGCGATGCGCACATCCAGGGCGTTGCGGTGCTTTAGCTCATCGCCAAGCGAGGGGTTGGGCATGCCATTGGCCATCGGTGGATAGGCAATGTTGAGCCAGTGGTTGTAGGCGACTTTGGCGTTTTCAAAAAGCGTTTCGGCCTGGGCCATGAGTTGGTCCGCCTGATCGCCCAGACGATAGCGGCGATCATTGTTCTGCCAGGCCACCAAGGCATTAAACAACTTGCCTTCAGCCAGGGCCAGAGCCTGGTAGTAGCGCACCTCCGCGCGGTGCTGATGGTGCACGCCCCACTGGTCCGGAAATTTCGCCAGGTAATGTGTAAAAGCCAAAATGGCCCGCGGGGCGTTAATAGACACATTGCGGTAACAATCGTGAATTTCTTCAATGCGCTGCGGGAAGTGCCGGGTGAAATCTTTTTGCGGCACGCTGAAGATGCGGTACGCCAACCGCTGGGCGTAGTAAACATCGTCGCGGCACCAGAGCCGCAGACACATCGGCGGCCAAGACTCAAGCACCTGCAGGCCCTGGGTATCGGGCGGCACCGGCTGGGCGAGTGCCCGCTTGTACTCCACGTATGCAAAATAAAACGGGCTTAGGCCATAACGGTAGTGGATCCCATCAATCTCAACGCCATGGCCGAGCGGCCCTTTGCCGCTGCGCGGCGGAAGCCACTTGGCCTTAAACTGCGGCCGGCTGACCAAAAAGTGCACCTCGCCCAGGGTAGAAAGCGCCGGATTGATTTTGCCGGGTATGTATTCGTAATTGTGGGCGATGTCGAAGCGCCACCGGGCGCAATAGTATTTGCGTTCAAAGCTGGTGCCGAGCTTAAGAAAATAATCGTTGGCTTCTTCCATGATCATATCGGCGTCGTTGGGCACATAGTGCTCGCCTTTGTACAGGTACACCAGCCCATCGAGCACCCATTTGTATTTGGTTTGCATGGAATGGAATTGTGCTGAAAGGTTATATGACTGATTCCATGCGTTAAAAATATAGGCCGAACCAAAATAAGGCTCCAAGGCCGCAATCATGTTGTAATCGGTTTCGAGCGGACGCCACCGGTGGTGATTTTTGTCGCTTTCGGCATCTTCCCAGAGCGTCATGGCCAGCAGGCCGCGAAAGCCTCCCAACGTCAACCGCGGAAATTGGATCAGCAGGTCGCCCACCTGTTGGGTTTTGTCCACCGGCACAAGTTTGGCGCGCTGGCGATTCAGCTCCGGCTGAATAAAAAATATGCCAATCAGCAGAATCACCGCCATCGAAAGGTAAATAAGCTGATCGCGCCGGGCACGGCTCTGACGCGAAGCCACATACGTCACGGGGGCTTGCGCCCGGGCGGCTGCGGTTGATGTTGGTTTAAGATCGGGGCCGGGCATCAAGCAAGCTCCTGTTTGCGAAGCAGCAAATAACCAATGGCAATGGCCGGCAGCACACACGCTAGGGTCCAGCCGATGTCCGCGACGAGAATTTGCCACGGCATATTGCGCGAAATTTTTATGAAGGTAAGCGGGTCAAACCGTCGGAAATCGGGCATCAAATGCACCAGCATATTAAGCACCCGCACCAGCATGGCCGTCAAAAACGAGCCGATTTCATAATACCATACGCCTTTAAGCCGCATGTCGGTGTAGTAACTGGTTATTTCCAGACCGCCCGACTGGGCCAACTGCGTCACAAAATGAAACAGGTTGCCCAGAATATAGCAGGTGAGCGTGGTGAGCATGGCCACCGGCCAGCCCAATCGCGTGCCGGATACCACGCCGATCACCACCAGCAGCACCACTTCGCAGAATATAACCAGTTCGCTTTTGGCCAGGTTGACAATAAACGGCGACGATGGCTGAACAATCTGCACCGAGTCCTGGGTGAGTTTAATCCAGTGCCCCGGATTTTTGCTCCGCACATCTATCACCAGACTGCCGCCCGTAAGCAGCCGCGAGGGCAGGTGCATAATACTTACATGCTTTTCGTTGATGCGCAGCACCCGGTTGACGACATCGTGCGGATTGTCCACATTGTAGGCGCGAATCAGCGCCTCGGCAGGCAGCGCCTCGTTGACCTGCTTTTCCACTCCGAGCAGCAGGTGCACAGTAAACTCACCTTTGTCGTTGAGCGGTATCTGGTTGATCGGCAGATGGTTGAACTCAAACGAGGCCACCTCACGGCGCAGCCGCGGATGGCGCACGCTCGGCCCGACGATTTCATCTTTGCCGTCGGCCATAAAACCGGTAATGACCGGATCCGGCTTGGGCAACATGTAGCCGCCCTTGGCCCGCGATGGGTCGAGGTTAATGGCCAGGCAACTGGTATTCTGGTTGCTGGTTCCGGGGAGTATCTGCAGGTAGTCGCCGAGGTTGGGCGAGGTCAGTTTAATAACCACCGGACCGGGGTTGAATATCTGACCGGTTTGGGGGTCTTCGTAGGCAAAGAAGTTTTCGGGATTTTTTGGAAACCAGATGGCCGCGCCCTGCGGCGAAAGCGTAAGCGATTTTTCTTCGGTCACGCGGGTGTTATAGCGCTGCTCAAGCGTTACATGCAGCCGCGGAAGACCGTTGTTTGGGTATGCCTGAATGGTATGAAAATAAAATACAAACGCCGGCTGGTGCCCCGGCAGCGCCGGCAGGGATGGAAACTCAAAGTAAAGCGTTTCGTTATTGCCACCCTTTAAAAAGCGGGTGGGCGGCGTTGTGGAATAATCAATCAAGCCTGCAATGCGCATGGTGCCGGTGAAATAATTTTGCGCTTCAATAGCGCCATGTTGGGCTGTGTACAAAATGCCCTTCTGGGGCGGAATGTGGCGAATGGCCTGGTCGTACTGCTTTTTTTCCATGGAGTAAAGCACGACGGCCTCGTGGCGAATTTGCAGGTCTTCAACATTCATGATGGCCCAACTCGCTGCCCCCATCACCAGCAGCAGCATAAAGCCCGCCGCCGAGAGGCCCATGATTTTGCCCAGCAGCAGCTCCAGCCGCGTAATGGGCTTGCTGCCGGTGGTGATAATGGTACGGCGCTGGCGCTCGCGCGGCAGGGCCATACAGGCCATGACGCCCAGATACACCAGCACCAGCAGGGTTTGCGAACGCAGCAGCACCATTAAATCAACGGCAACGCGACTGGATACGCTGTAAGGCCGAATCAGCGGGCCAATCACAAGACACACCGCCAGCCATATAAGCGGTATCGCCCAGGCGCGGCCGAACCACAACTCGCTTAGCGTAACGCGCGCCACACCCCAGGCGCGGCTCAGGCCGGTGCGCAGGCGTCCCACATCGCGAAACGCCAGCAGAATAAATGCCAGAATCAGCAGCCCGACAAATACATAAGCCGCCAGCGAAATATAATCAAAACTGGAGGAGTGCATGAACGCCCTTTGTTAATTTACCCCTGGTGCTCTGTCACGCCGCGAAGCGTTACAGCGCCGAGGGCATTGGCTCAGCGGCCTGCGGCCGCCGCTTCACCGCGTCGCTTGCTTTCAACAAGGCGCTTAAACAGGTCTTCGAGGCGCACGCGCGGTCGGCCCGTTTTAAGTTCGATGGCGCCGGCTTCACGGGCCAGCGTCAGGAGACGCTCCTGCAGCGCCGCGTCAATATTGCGGCCTTCAAGCTGAAACACATCTTTCACTTCCAACAGGTCGCTTAATGCGCCTTCAAGTTCTACCTTGCCGCGGTACAAAATCACCAGCCGGTCGCACACATCTTCCACATCGGCAAGCTGGTGGCTTGAGAGCAGCACGGTCTTGCCCGCCTGCTTGAGCCGCATAATCATGTTTTTGATTTCGAGC
>JAJXZA010000219.1 GCA_021780285.1 Planctomycetota bacterium | reverse complement strand
GGCAACACATCGTGGAACCTTCTCATGGCCGCCAGCGTGCTGGTCATTTTGCCCGTGCTGGTGCTGTTTTTCATGGCTCAAAAAACATTCATCGAGGGTATTGCCACCACCGGCATCAAAGGCTAGACAACCCAAGCCCCAGCCCGCCAGTACAACCGGCTGCTATTTCTATCTTTACGAACCTGCCCATGTTATATCTGGGACGAAAAACCTCTTATCCTGCTCAATGACGTACTTGCCATCTCCTGCATTCATTCCTCGATGCCGCAGGGCGGTAGCATTACCCCGTTCGAGGGCCACCGCTGAGCCTACCCACCATAAGTGATCGTGATCGCGGCAATATTTCTGCGCAGTTTAGCGGTGAGGCTACTTCAAACATCATATCGTCGTGCTGAAACTTCTCCGTATTGCAAACCTGTAACATCTTGCTATCTCGGCAAGAATCGCTCCGAACATGCAACTCCATTCTCGAAACGCGCAGGCCGGGGTTGCAACCAATTTATAAACATCTTCTTGGTGTCTTTGAGACTTCGTGTTTAAACCCATCCCCCGACTTGCGGCACGCTACGGCACTTGCGCAAGAGCGGCGAGTACTTCTTCGTGGTGGCCATCCACTTTAACTTTTTCAAAAATGCGCGCGATTTTTCCGGCGCCGTCTATGATGAAGGTGGTACGTTCAATACCCATGTATTTGCGGCCATACATTGATTTTTCCTTCCATACGCCATAGGCCTCGGCTGTGTGATGGTCGTGATCGGCCAGCAGCGTAAAGGGAAGGTTGTATTTAGCCTGAAACTTTTCGTGGCTTTTAACATCGTCCGGGCTTACACCGAGCACCACAGCGCCGGCCTTTTCAAGTGCGGAAATGCCATCGCGAAAATTGCAGGCCTCTTTGGTGCATCCGGGCGTATCGTCCTTGGGATAAAAATACAGTACAACTTTTTTGCCTCGCAAATCTTTGAGCGAAATGATTTGACCACCCGTTGCCGCAAGCGAAAACTCCGGCGCTGCCGCCCCCTGCTTAACTGCCATAAATACTCCTGTAATAAAATCTTTGCCTAAACCACATACAATCGGGCCACGCGGCCTGATTGCTATGCCGCCGAAGCAGCCGGCTGCCCGGCGCGAACAAAAGCGGGCGATGCACCCTGTGCCGCCTGGGCGGCGCGAGCCACATCGCGCGGCCCCAAAAGCCGAATGCGGGCCTGTGGCAACAGCGCCTGCAGGGCGCCTTTGGCGTCCTTGGCCAGCGATATCCCCTGCTTAAGCGCAATTTGCACCCGCAGCGGCTCGGTGCCGGCAGAATCCACTACCTCCAGTTTAAGCGGCACAACGGCAGGCCCCTGATGGCTTTTAATAAATTGATCCAATCGCCCCAGCAAATCAGGCTCGATCTCCACACCATGAAGCTGTATCAGCACCTGTTTGGTCAGGCGCTCTATAACCTGCTGCGGGTCATATATTTCGGTAACCCGCAGTGATGGCTCTTCACGTTGACGGTCAATAACGCCCTTAAAAAACAGCACCGTCTCCGGCTTTACCACGTTTTGGTATTTCTCGAACTCGTCGCTGAACAGTACCGCCGGCACGCTGCCAGTGAGGTCTTCTATTGAAAATGACGCCCACGCCCGGCCGGCATTTCGCCCCGTCTTTGCGGTTTTGCGTGCAAATTTTGAAACCAGGCCCCCTACAATAGCCTCCCGCCGATTGGGGTCTTGAATGGTCTGGCTGTTGACGGTGGCATAACCTTCAAGCAGTTCTTCATAATCGCGCAGCGGATGACTGCTGACGTAAAAGCCCAGGTAGGCTTTTTCAAAACTCATCTTTTCGCGCGGCGTAAAGTCAGCAATTTTGGGCAGTGCCGAGGGCGCCGTCGTCGTCGCAGATGCCGAATCGCCTCCGCCAAACAGCGATTCCTGCCCCGACTTGCGGGCATCCAACGCCTTGGCTCCCGCCTGCATGGCGCTTTCAAGCGCGGCCATGGCGGCGGCACGGTTGTCGTGTACCGAATCGAAGGCGCCCGATTTAATGAGCGCTTCCATCACACCCTTATTCACCGGGCGCATGTCTACACGCTCACAAAAGTCGAAAATATTGCGAAACCGCTCCCGCTGGCCTGTTTTGGCGTTAACCCGCCCGGCCACAATTGCCTCCACAGCCTTGGAACCGACGCCCTTAACCGCACCCAAGCCAAACCGAATGGTGCCATCAACCACGGCAAAATCTGATTCGCTTAAGTTGATGTCGGGCGGCAGTATCGCGATACCGGTAGTTCCATCGGGCCGCAGCAGGCTGCGGCATTCATCAAGATAGTCGGCGGTTTTGTCGGCATCCACCATTTCAAAAGTTAACAGCGCCGCCATAAACTCCAGCGGGAAGTATGTTTTTAAGTAGGCCGTCTGAAATGCCACTAGGGCATAGCGGGTGGAGTGGCTCTTGTTAAAGCCATATTTGCCGAACTCTTCAATTAAGCCGAACAATTCGGCCGCCCGGTCGGCGGCAACGCCGTTAGCCGCAGCGCCATCCAAAAAGTTTTTACGTTCCGCAGAAATCGTCTCCATGTTCTTTTTGCTGATGGCTTTGATAAGCTTATATGCGCGGGCCAGCGGAATATTGCCCAACTGGTTGCAGATGCGCATCACCTGTTCCTGGTACACCATGATGCCATAGGTCTCCTCCAGGATTTTGTCCATAATAGGGTGCTGCTTGGGCGTGGGGGCTTTGCCATGCTTGCGGTCGCAGTACGCGGGTATCAGTTCCATGGGGCCGGGCCGAAACAGCGCGTTGGCGGCAATAAGGTCTTCAATGCGGTCGGGCTTCATTTTGATCAGCAGCTCGCGCATCCCCGGCGATTCAAACTGAAACACGCCGCGGGTTTGCCCCTTCTGAAATATCTGCCGGTACACACGCTGATCCGTCAGGTCTATATGTTCAATATCCAGACGACCGGGGCGACCGGCCTCGTTGGGATGCACGCCGGCAGCCTTGCCGCCGACGGTATCCGCCGGCAGCGGCGGCAGCCCTTTGGGATGGGCCGCTTCTATAAGTTGCAAGGCGCGTTCTACAATGGTGAGCGTGCGCAGACCCAAAAAGTCCATTTTAAGAAGACCCATTTTTTCGCAGGTTGGGCCATCCCATTGGGTCATAATGTCGTTGTCTTTTTTGTACAGCGGCACCACTTCGTCCAGCGGCTTATCGCAGACAATAACCCCCGCCGCGTGCATGCCGGCGTTGCGACATAGGCCCTCCAGCCGTTTGGCTATCTGGAAAAGCCGCAGTACATCGGCGTTTGTGTCGTGCAGACGCTTAAAATCGGCAACGCGCAGGCAATCGTCGAGCGTGGTGCCCACAGCGCTGGGCACCAGTTTGGTAAGTTTGTCCACCTCTGAGAGCGGCATGGCCAAAACGCGGCCGACATCTTTAATGGCCGCTTTGGCGCCCAGCGTAGAAAATGTGATGATCTGCGACACATTGCCGTACTTTTCGCGCACGTACTCAATAACCCTGCCGCGCCCCTCCTGGCAGATGTCAATATCTATATCGGGCATTTCCGACCGGCTTGGGTCCATAAAACGTTCAAACAGCAGGTCGTACCGCAATGGGTCCACATTGCACAACCCCAACACATAACCCACCAGTGTGCCGACGCCCGAGCCTCTGGCTCCCACCGGAATACCGTTTTTGCGGGCATAATTGCAGAAATCCCACACAATTAAAAAATAGCTTGAAAAACCTTTGCTTTGTATAACCTTGAGTTCCTGCTCCAGCCGAGCGCTGATGGTATCGGTCATGCTGCCGTATCGCTCGACAATGCCCGCAAGGCAAAGCTGGCGCAGGTAATCGTCCGCCGACGGTGCGAGGCCGGTTTTTTCATCTTTCGGCGGATGATAAACGGGTGCATGACGTTTGGAAAAGTCCAGCTTCACGTCGCACATTTCAGCGATGCGCAGCGTGTTGTCGCACGCTTCGGGCAGGTCTTTAAATATTTGCCGCATTTCGGCAGGCGACTTGAGATAAAGTTCACGCGAATAATGCAGGCGGTTGGCGTCGCTTAGCTGCTTGCCCATGCTAATGCAGCACAACACGTCGTGAGCATCGTAATCTTCTTTAAGCAAGTAGTGATGATCGTTGGTGGCTACGATGGGCGAGTTGACGCGTTGGGCCACCTGCAGCAACTGCGGAATCATGGCAATTTGTGCCGGGTCGGCATGGTTCTGCAACTCCACATAAAACCGATCGCCAAAAATATCCTTATACTGCCCTGCCGCCTGAACGGCCGCTTCCAAATCGTTACGTTCCAGACAGGCGGCTATTTCAGTGCCAAAGTGGCCGTTGATAACCACCAGGCCTTCGTTAAACCGGGCCAGCGATTCTTTATCCACCCGCGGACGATAGTAAAACCCCTCGGTGTAGGCGATGCTGGCCAGCTTGAGCATGTTGCGATACCCAGTCTGACTGCACGCCAGCACAACCAGGTGATAAGCCGCATCGCTTATGCCATGCGATTCTTTTTCAAACCGCGAACCGGGCGCTACATAAAACTCGCAGCCGATAATCGGCTTGATTCCTGCGGCATTGGCGGTGTTGTAGAACTCAATGAGACCAAACAGGTTGCCGTGGTCGGTCAGCGCGAGTGCGGGCATTCCCATAGCCTTAGCCTGTTCGCAAAGGCCGGGAATGGTGGCTCCGCCATCGAGCAGCGAATAATGGGAGTGCCCATGAAGATGAACGAATGAATCTTTTGAAGTTGCCTGGGTTGCCATGGCAGATTGCCTCCTTGCGCTCCGGGTCTCCGGATATTTAAGAACGTCGGCATTATAACTCTTCCAGCGGTGGATGGGAAAAGTACGCCGCAGTTCCGGAGCCGGTTGCTTTGTCTTAAACCGCTTGACTGAAGCTGATTTGTGCAGAGGCGGTGAAAGGCGTTACCCGCAGATGTGAGGCATCAGGTCGTTTTATTACGTTTAAATAAGGGCGGGTTGCCGATTTTGTTGTTTTGT
>JAJXZA010000232.1 GCA_021780285.1 Planctomycetota bacterium | reverse complement strand
GTGAGCGGACATCCATGCCGACGGCAAAATACACCGGCTGCGGAATGGCCGGCGGCGTAAATGTCAGCGTGTATAAGCCGGGGTAGGTGGTATGGCTGTACACCAGCAGATAGCGGTTGGCACTGGTAATTTGCGGTTGAAGTTTGTGGGCGTTGCCCTGCGGGTCGGTTATGGCGGCGGTGTTTATTTGCGGCTCGGTGGGACCAGTCCAGATGGCCGGCCTGCCGGGGGTTAAATAGTGCCTCTGCGTATGGCGACGTCGCCCAAGCGCCAGGCAGGCGGCTGTTTGGTTTGCCAGGGGCACAAAACTGTCGGCGCGGGTTTGCCAGTCGTTCCAGCGGCCATCTACACTGGTGGTCCAAACCACACACTGCCCTCCGGCGATGCCAAAAGTGCGTTCCACAGCCAGCGGATCACCGGTGGAGGTTACCATAATAGTTGTTTCGCGTGGGTCGGTGGTTTGTAATTTCCACCATTTGCGCAGCGTAACGCCGGATATTACATTTTGACCCAGCGCCGCCAACGGTCGAAGCAGCGGCGAGTTGGGGTCCCGCAGCACGATGGCCGGTGGATGAGCCGGCGCGACCACATCGGTCAGGCGGCCGAGATCAAAGCCGGCGGCGGGCAAATCCTGATTAAAAAAGTTGCGGGAAGTATTGCGCCCTAAAATAAACCATACGCCATGCCCCTGCTCGACAAAGCGATGCAGGCGTCGCAAAAAATCCAATGGCACGGCCTTCGGGTCGTTCACCACTACAGCCCAATAGTCGGTGAGATTTGCGGCATCCGCGCGGCTTACGCTCATAACCGTTGGTTTGATGAGTGACTTTTGGGCCTCGGTGCTGGAATAGGGTGCCAAAGCCGTTGCCAAAAAGCGACTGGCCCGGTGCAAGCCGCCCGGCGTAAGTTGGCTGTCTACCAGCAGCACCGGCAGATTATGCCACACCTGCACCGCCGCGAGCGACTGGTTATCAGCGGCGAGAGCATCAACAATATCGGCTTTGATGGCAACCCAATGCGAACCGGGCGAAGCAAACCGATAGTCAAACGAAATGGTCGCGGATTTACCGGCTCCAAGATGGCCCATGATTTTTTGCGTGACCGGTTTGCCGTCAGCCGTGAACTGCAGTTTTATATCATCGGCCGGAAGCGGGCCAGAGTTACTGACGCCCGCGGTTATGGTGACCGGATGGTTCACACCTATGGTGAGGGGTGGGTTTATGTGAATAGGCCCAACGGAAATATCCGACTGGGCAGCGGTGCCATGAATCGGCAAATCAAAAATGCTGGTATTGGCCATGGCCGGATTGATGTTGCCGGCGGCCTGGCGCCATGATTCGGTGCGGCGCACCCGCCACACCGACGCCTCTTGGCCGGAGACAATAAAAATTGTTTTGCGCAAATTGCCCCCTCGGCCAAGCACCTCGTGCGCCCGCTCAATGGCGGCCGGTATTGAAGCGCCGGTCAGCCCCTGGCGCTCCTGGCTTAAGGGGGTAAGAAGACGGTTGCGAATGGCCTCGGCGTTGTCTGCTCGCACCGGAAAGTTGGTAAGGGAGTGCGGGTGCGCCTCGGCGAGCACAACACTTAGCGTATCGCCTGGTTTGAGGCTGCGGGCGATTTGTCGCACGATATCTATGCCGTGCTGAAATACCGTTCGCCGCCCGATGCGCAGGCCCGAAAGCACGGAATGATCAAGAATAACGCATACATCCGATGTGGCCTGCCCGGGCAGAAGACCCAGTTGACCCGGGCCAAGCAGCGGCCGCGCCAGAGCCAGAGCCAGCAGAGCCAACAGTGCCACGCGCAGCAAAAGCAGCAGCCAATGTTCTATGTTGCGCCGACGTTTTTGCAGCACTGCCGACTCCTGCAGAAACATCATCGCGCCCCAGTTGATCGGGCGCGTGCGCTGCCGGTGCAACAGATGAATGATGATCGGAATGGCCGCCGCGCCAAGCCCGGCCAGCAGCATGGGCATTTCAAACATGCTTCGAAGCCCTCCGTGCGGCATCGGTCGGATGTGCCATGTGTTGTATCATCGGCGCTCGCTCATTCGGTTGGCTAGGTACAGGGTCAACGCCTGATCAAACGATTGGCTGGTGTTGAGCACGGCATAACTGAGCCGTAGCGAATCGGCGGCTTGCCGCAGGCGGGCAATGTGGCGCGATACATTTTCGAGATAACGCTGGCGCATCAGCGCCGGGTCCAGCCGGAGCGTGTCGGTTGGCCGCTCCAGGCTGTCGAATCGCGTCCAGCGGGAAAAGGGAAAGATCATTTCATCATCCGCCATGACCTGCAGGAGTATGACCTCGTGTCGGCGATGGCGAAAGTGATGAAACGCCTCGATGAGCTTTTCCGCATCGTCAAATAAATCGCTGATTAAAATGACCATGCTGCGGCGTTGGATGCGCTCGGCCACTTCATGCAGAACCGGGGCCAGGCTCGCCTCGCGGCCGGTTTGGCATGCGTCGAGACTACGGGCGATGTTGACAAAGTGGGATGGCGCCGAGCGTGGCGGCAAAAAAGTCCGGATAGACTGTTCCAGCGTGAGCAGGCCGACGGAATCCTGCTGATGCAGCACCAGGTAGCTCAAGGCCACCGCCAGATATTGCGAATAGCGAAACTTGCTAAGAGGCTCATTCTGGCCCTGATACGCCATAGAACCGCTGCAATCCACCAGAATGTACGCCCGCAAGTTGGTGGTGACTTCATACTGCTTGATGTAATAACGGTTGGCTTTACCATAAACGCGCCAATCTATTCGTTTAA
Source organism: Planctomycetota bacterium (assembly GCA_021780285.1). Lineage (GTDB taxonomy): Bacteria > Planctomycetota > Phycisphaerae > WQYP01 > WQYP01 > JABEVB01. The sequence continues at coordinate 2,250 of JAJXZA010000232.1, read as the reverse complement.
TGTCGTCGCCGGGGACATATTGGCGGTGCTGGGCAAAATCCACGGCAAAGCCGATGTGAGGCGAGCGGTGCATGCCCTGTACATAGCCATCCATAATTTGTCGTGCAACGAGTTCCAGCTTGCCGATGCGGGCGAGCGCCGCCGGCTCCATCAGCGGAATTGCTTTGCCTTGCCCGGTTGGTATCGGTGTGTCGTAAGCCATAGGCCTTGCCAAAAATAGCTGCTGCGGATACGTGGCGATGTTTTAGCGATCTGCTCCTGCGGGCGGTTGAGCCGCCGGAGCGACCGCCGCCGCCGTTTGCTGCGGCACGGGCCGCGGAATCTCTTTGAGCAGGCGGTCAATAATTTTGTCGCTGGTCATGCCGCTGGCTTCGGCGCTGAAGGTTGTCAGAATGCGGTGGCGCAGAACCGGATGCGCCATGTTCACGATGTCGTCGGTGGTAACGTGCACGCGGCCATGCAGAATGGCCCGGGCCTTGCCCGCCATAATTAGGTAAATGCCGGCGCGCGGGCCGGCGCCCCATTGCACCAGTTCGTTTACAAACGCGGGTGTGTCTTTTTCGTTGGGGCGCGTGGCGCGAACCAGGTCGCGCGCGTACGAATACACATGCTCGGCTACCGGCACACGCCGAACAATTTGCTGCAGGTGCAGGATGTTCGGTCCATCGAGCAGGCGATGCAGCGTCGGTCGGTAGTTGCTGCTGGCCTGTTTCATAATCTGCACTTCTTCCTGCGGTGTGGGATAGTGCACCAGAGTTTGAAACATGAAACGGTCGAGCTGCGCTTCGGGCAGCGGATAGGTCCCTTCCTGTTCAATGGGATTTTGCGTGGCGAGCACAAAAAACGGCTGGGGCAGGTCGTAAGTGTGTTCGCCGGCGGTTACGCGATGCTCCTGCATGGCCTCAAGCAGGGCGGCTTGGGTTTTGGGAGGGGTACGGTTGATTTCGTCGGCGAGCACCATGTTGGCAAAAATCGGCCCGCGCACAAAGCGAAACGAGCGACGGCCGGTGGTGTGGTCTTCTTCCAGTACATCGGTGCCGGTGATGTCGGACGGCATTAAATCGGGCGTAAACTGTACACGCTTAAAAGGCAACGTTAATACGTCGCTGATGGTTTTGACCAGCAGTGTTTTGGCCAGGCCCGGCACGCCCACCAACAGCACATGCCCCTGGCAGAACATGGCGATAAGTACCTGTTCAATCACTCGCTGCTGGCCGACGATCACCTTGCCAAGCTGCTCGCACATGGTGCGATAGGCCCGGGCCAATTGTTCCACCGCCTGAATGTCGGTGGCGGCGGCCCCAGACCGCATGGCCGGAGTAAAGGGGGGCGAGGCAACCGCTGCTGCTGGCCGTTGATTGGGCGATGAAGCCGCTATTTGCGGTGCTGAAGCGGGCGGTTCGTTTGGCGTGGCAGCAGGCGGCGCACCAGACGCCTGAGATGTTTCACCGGCTACCGGCATAAGGCCAATTTCGTCGGCGAGTTGGTCAAAAACCGACGGCTTTGCAGGGGGCGTTCCCGAACGTTCTGAATCTGGCATAAAGGTGCTCCAATCGGCGGCCTGAAAAAGATCCTAACGATGGGCCGACCATTTTATTGCCAATCATTCTACCCTATCGCAACCGGAGTTGCAGGTGAGGCTATGCCGGGCCTGGCCGACGGCTAGATCACATGATGCTATGCGGTTGAAACGCAGAGTCAAACCGACCCCAAAACGATACTGACGCGGAGCCTGTTTTGGCTTGATGATGCGCTCGTTTTTGGGCGAAGGTTGTCGCGAGTAACATTGATGCATATACATGAAAACTATATTACACAATATAACTTACCGCTTGACGAACATCGGCTCCGGGAGGCATACTTAAGTTTACTTCGATACGATGCCTCTGGAGGTCTGGCCTGGTGGCCGCCCGTTGAGTGCTGTTCGTAACGCACGCCTTTAGGAACCCGCTTGGACGTTGATAGGATAATCCCGGTCGGCGGTTATGATGCGGTAGAGTGTTATACTTAACCATAAACATCCACAGATGAGATGAAAGGATGGGTGCCCGAATGCAAAAGGTAATCTGGTTAATCGCGTTGATGATGCTGACCTGCCTGACTGGTTTGTCCGGGGCCTATGCTCAAGATGCTGCAGGTTCAGCGGTGGCTGCTAGTGTACTGTCCCTAACGGACGTTTACAGTTGCTGGCCGTCATGGTTCGCGGAGCACACGGCGTCGATAGCCCGCTTGGGCCAGAATATTTGAAAA
>JAJXZA010000392.1 GCA_021780285.1 Planctomycetota bacterium | reverse complement strand
GTCGCTGGCTATCGCCAAACGGGCGCGCGATGCCGGTATGATTCAGTCCGCCCGGATGTTGGCCGCCTCGGTGCGCCGGCGGCTGGAACTATGGGATGTCACGGCCGGTCAGATAGATCAGATCATAAAATCGCACAAGGCAATTCATGACGTGGCATTTTACAGCCCGGCCGATGGCGTGCTGATGCAGGTGAATGTTACGCAGCGCTCGCCGGTGAGCGCGGGCCAGCCGCTGTTGACCATTACCAATCTTGCAACCGTATGGCTGGATGCCCGCGTCTATGCCGGCCAAATGCCATGGATCGCCATGAATGACCTGGTGACGGCGCATATCACCGGCTTGGGTGGCAAGGGTATTACCGGAAAAATATTTTATATCGCTCCCACCACAAACGGGGCCGATCAAACCACCACGGTTCGCATAGCGCTATCCAACGCCGGCGATTGGTTCAGGCCCGGCATGTACGCGACGGTGCTCATTGCCGGCCAACCGCTTAAGGATGTGGTGATTGTGCCACGTGAAGCCGTGATTGACACTGGGCCGCGGCAGGTTGCATTTATTGAAACGGCGCCGCATCACTTTGCGCTGCGTCGCGTGCAAATGGGCTTGCGCGGCGATGGCGGCCTGGTGCAGATACTCTCGGGCCTCAAGCCGGGCGAGAGAGTGGTGACCAGCGGCGAATTTCTGGTGGATGTCGAAACACGCCTGCGCGAGGCGGCGGCCAAGTTTGCGCTCCAGCGGGGCACAGCTCCAGCGGAGGCGGCCAAGTGATAGAAAAGATTATTGCATTTTCGGTTCGCAACCGGTTTTTGGTGGTGGTGTTGACGCTGATGCTGATGGCCATCGCCGCCTGGTGTACGTTTCACAGCAGTATAGATGCCGTGCCCGACCTTTCGGATGTGGAAGTGATTGTCGCCACATCGTATGCCGGCCAGTCGCCGGATGTGGTTGAAAAGCAGGTGACGTATCCGCTTGAGACGCAGCTCTTGCATGTGCCGCAGGTGCGGGCGGTTCGCGGCATGAGCACGTTCGAGCTTTCGCTGGTGACGGTGGTGTTTAAGGACGGCACCAATTTGTATTGGGCCAGAAGCCGCGTATTGGAATATTTGAACTCTGTTCAGGGGCTTTTGCCCAAAGGCGTTACGCCGCAATTGGGGCCGGACGCCACCGGCGTGGGTTGGGCGTATCAGTATGTGCTGTTTCCGGGGTGGTATGCGGCCCATCACCCGGGCGGTATATGGCAAGATGCCGCTCAGGGCAAATGGTACGCACATCGCGGTGAAGCGCCGCTATCACAGCGTAGCGAACTGGTAAAAGTGCGGGCATTTTCACATGCGGGCGTTTCGCCGCTGTCGGGAAAGCCGCTTGCACCGGCCGATATTGACCTTGCGGGACTGCGTTCGCTGCAGGATTGGTTTGTGCGCTATCAATTGGAGGCGGTGCATGGCGTTTCGGAAGTTGCACCGGTGGGCGGGTTTGTCAAAACGTATCAAATTGTGGTGCATCCTGAAAAACTGCGTGCCTACCATATAACGCTTAATCAAATTGCCGATGCGGTGCGAAACAGCAACAACGACATTGGCGGTTCGGTGGTGGACATCAGCGAAAATCAGTACATTTTGCGCAGCCGCGGATACTTAAAATCGTTGGGGCAGTTTCGTAAAATTCCGCTGGCGCTGGGCCGCAAGGGCACGCCGGTGTTTTTGTCGGATGTGGCCGATGTTGAGATTGTCGGCGGGCAGCGGCAGGGCATCTGCGAGTGGAATGGGCGTGGTGAAGTGGTCGGCGGCATTGTCATCGTTCGCACCGGAGCCGATACGTACAAGGTTGTTCAAGATGTTAAAAAGAAGATTGCCGCAATTCAGGGCGGCCTGCCGCCGGGCGTTATCATCAAAACCGGCTACGACCGGACCAATTTAATTCGCCGGGCAATTGGCACGCTTTCAGACACTCTGCTGGAAGAAATGATCGTGGTTGCGGTCATTTGTATTATATTTTTGCTGCATGGCCGCAGCAGTCTGGTGGCCATTACGGTAATACCCGGCAGCATGCTCATCAGCCTGATGTTGCTGTATTTGCTGCACATTACCGCCAACATCATGAGCTTGGGCGGCATTGCCATTGCGATTGGCGTGGTGGTGGACAGCGCCATTGTGATGATTGAAAACGCGCATCGGCACCTGAACGAAGAAGAGGCCCGCGCGGCGCAGGGCAAAACGCCGCGCACTCGATCGGAAATTATCATGCAGGCCTCGCAGGAAGTTGGCCCCAGCCTGTTTTTCAGCCTGCTTATTATTACCATCAGCTTCCTGCCTATATTTATTCTGCCCGGTGAAAGCGGCAAAACGTTTGCTCCGCTGGCTCTTACCAAAACATTTGCAATGGCGGCGGCGGCTGTGCTGTCCATCACCATTATTCCCGTGCTGATGCTGTATTTTGTAAGCCCGCGGCTGCTGCCGAAGCAACTTCCGGCGGTTTGGCAATGGATTATTTCGTTGCTGTTGGTGGCGGGGCCGGCGGCAGCGGCATGGGTTTTGCCTCAACACTTTGCGCTGCTGTTGCCATATCGTTGGCTCCTGCTGATGGGGTGGCTGGTGTTTGCGGCTCTGTTGGTCTTGCCGCAGAAAATCGTGCATGAGGAGCGTAACGGCGTAAGCAAAGTGCTCCAGAGGATGTTCTCGCCGGTATTTCATGGGGCCATGCGGCTGCGCTGGCTGGTGATTCCGGCGGCGCTGGCGCTGGTGCTTTCAATTATGTACCCGCTGGGTAAATTAGGAACGCAGGAAACTCCGCCGCTGTATGAAGGCGACTTGCTCTATATGCCGCAGACAGATCCCAGCATCGGCATCAACGAAGCCCGCTATGTGCTGCAGCAAACCGATAAAATACTCCGGCGCTTTCCGGAAGTTAAAAGCGTGTTCGGCCAGATTGGTCGCGCCGAAACCGCCACTGATAACGCCCCGATGGACATGGTGGATACCGTGGTACGGCTCAAACCCCCCGGCGAATGGCCGCGCCAGACGTTTGATCACTTTTACTCCCGTTGGCCGGGCTGGATGCAATGGCCTTTCAAGCACACGTTTTGGCCTGCAAGCCGCCCGCTGACCCAACATCAGCTTATCTACGGGTGGACCAATGCAAATGGCACGCATCACCCAGGCATGGATGATGCCCTGCATGTTCCCGGCTTTTCAAATACGTGGACGCAGCCGGTGGCCAATCGCACGGCAATGGTTAACACCGGAATCAAAACACCTTTGGGCATTGAAATTTTAGGCCCCAACGAAGGCGTTTTGAGCCAACTGGCAAGCCATGTCGCCGGCGTGCTCGCAAACGTGCATGGTGCATCAGGTGCTGAACCTAATCAGGCGATGCCCGCAAATTATCTGGATATACATGTTCGCCGCGCTGTGGCCGCCCGCTTTGGCATGACGGTCGGCGCGGTGCAAAAAATTGTATCCCTGGCTCTTGGCGGCTCGCAAATAAGCACGGTGGTGGCCGGTGCGGCCCGTTACCCGATTGATCTGCGTTTTGGCCGTGAAGAGCGCGAGCGGCCCTCGGAACTTAAGGTGCTGCCCGTGCCGACGCCGGATGGTCATTTTGTGCCGCTGGCAATGCTGGCTCATATAAGCATTACGCCCGGACCGGCCGAAATAGACAGCCAAAACGCCACGCCCCTTCGCTATGTAACCGTCAACCTCACCACGGGCAACATCGCAGGCTTTGTAGCCCGTGCCAATGCGGCGATTGGCAAAAGCATTACATTGCCCGCGGGCTACAGCATGCAATGGATTGGAGCTTATCGGCAAATTCAGCAGACCAACGCGCGGCTGATGCTTGCGGTGCCGCTGGTGCTTACCATCATTATCATCCTGCTGTTCATGGCCACCCGCAGCCTGGGTCGGGTGCTGGGCGTGCTGCTTTCCGTGCCGTTTGGGTTGGTGGGCGCATTTTGGCTGCTTTATGCCCTGCACTATGAAATGTCCGCGGCGGTGTGGGTGGGCATAATTGCTCTTTCCGGCCTTTCAGCGGAAATGGGCCTGGTGCTGCTGCTCTATATTGATATAGCACTTAAAGAGGCGGCGGCCGCCAGCCGGTTAAACAATCCCACCGAACTGCTTGAAGCACTGTATGCCGGTGCGGTGCGGCGCATTCGCCCCATGACCATGACGGTAGGCGCAGCACTCATCGGCCTTTTGCCGCTGCTCTGGGCCGCTGGTTCGGGCGCCAGCGTCATGCGGCGGCTGGCGGCGCCGATGATCGGCGGCCTGATCACAAGTTTTGTGCTGGAGTTGTTGGTGCTGCCGACTTTGGTGTTTGTAACCATGCGGCTGAAGCTTACCCGCCAATGGAACAAGGCAGTATCGGTCGCGGCCCCGACCCATCAAGGAGATGCGCCATGAGACTGCAATACCGTATAACACGGATGATGCTAACCTCAGTCGCTGCAACGGCCATGATGCTGGCAGGCTGCACGGTGCACCCGGCCGGCGAGCGACAACAACTGCAGGCCGCGCGGCGGCTGGGCGAGGCGTACAAAGCACCCTATGCCCATCGCCGGCAGCCTCCGCTGCCAGCGGCGGCGACACCCCGCGAGCTTGTGGCATGGGGCCTGCGCAACAACCCGGCGGTTGAAGCCGCCTATTGGAATTGGGTGCAGGCGCTTGATTATGTGCCCCAGGCTGGCACGCAGGCTACCGCGCCCATGCTTAACGCGGGAGCGGCCATCAACAGCGGCAGTGTATCAGCGGCAGGTACAACGCTGGGCCTTTCCAATATGGCGGGGGCGGATATTCAATGGCCGGGAAAACTCGACGCGCAGGCCCGCGCGGCTTTGGCCCGCGCTGGGGCGGCGGAGGAAGTGTTTCTGCAAAGGCGCTTCGCCGCCCGGCGCGATATTTTATTGGCCTACAACCGATGGGCTTGGCGCGTGGCGTCCGATGAACTGCTGCTGCAAACCCATACCCTTATAAAAGCAATGCGGGCCTTTGCCGTTGCCGACGTACAAGTCGGCCAAATGAATACCGATGAACTGCTGAAAACGCAGGAGCGATTGGCGCAGCATCGCATACTCATGGCGCAGTTGGCCTACGCCTGTCGGGAAGATCGCTATAAGCTCAATGAGGTGTTGGGCCGCGATGTGCATGCCCCCATGCACCGGCCAGCGGCCATCGCTGTGCCGCGGTTGGGCGTGCTGAGCATTCGTACTTTGGTAACGCTTGCCCTGAAGCACAACGCGGCTTTGCATGGGTTAAATAAGCAAATTGCCGCCGCCCGGCAGGACTTGCTGCGGGCTAAGATGCATTACATTCCCAACTTTGACGTGGGTGCCGCCACGTCGCTTGATGGTCTGATGCAGAACGTATCAGGCGCACTGGTGCTGCCTTGGATTAAGTACGAAGCTTTTAATGCCGCCATCGCCCAGGCGCGGGCGGAAATTGCCGCCGCCTCGGCCGAACTTCGCAGCCAACAGTTGGATATCGGCACCCGTCTGGCCGTGGATGTTCAGATGATCCGCAGCGATCGGGCGCAACTGCGCTTATTTGAGCATCGCGTGCTGCCGCGGCTGAATGAAATGCTGTTGCTGGTGCGGGCGCAGTACCAGACCGGCTCGGGCAGCGCCGCGGATCAACTCAATATTCAGATGAGCCAGCTGGACACCCGGCAGGCCATGCTGGACCTGCAAAGGCAAATAGCCGACCGCGTGGCCGATTTGGACGCCATTGTTGATGGAAAAGTTGAGCGGTAAGTGTAGGGATGCGGCTGCTTTGAATCCGGTCTGATCGGATGTGAAAGGCAATACGGCGCCGACATCGGTAAGAGAGCGTATAGCTTAGTTTGGGTTTGGCTTACGCCCCCAGAGAACCATATTCCACGCAAGCCGCCGCAGGCCCGGCACACGGGTTAATGCGCCATCCAGCGAGCGCAGCGGCAGCCACCATCGCAGGCTGCTTTGTGTTTCAGTGAAAATGCGCTTCCAGTACCGCTGCTGGTTTGGGTGTATGCGGTTGATAAAATAATATTTTAAAAATAGCGACAGGCTGGCCAGCCAGAACTCCTGATGGCCGACCGCAGCAAAATATTGGCGTGCCAGGGCAACGTCGGCAAAGCTCAGCGGGCGCTCATCGGGGGTGCGTACTTTGGTGGCCATCCGCCGATACATGTTGATAACAGGGTTGTAGCAAAGCGGATCAATTGAGAAGAATCTGCCGCCAGGTTTAAGCACGCGAGCGATTTCGGCCAGAAGGCGGGCTTTGTCTGTGACGTGATGCAGGGTGTTGGCTACATATACCAGATCGTAGGTGTTGTCCGGTTCCGGCAGCGTTTCGGCCGTGCTGACTTTGCCGCTGATGCGTGTACTGTGGTATGCCGCAAGTTTGTGGGCAAAGGCAATCATCTGTGGAGATATGTCGAGTGCAGTGACCGCAGCCCCGTGGATGGCAAAGTAAACGGAAGATTCCCCCAGGCCGCAACCGATATCGAGCAGGGTTTTGCCCGTCAAGTCGCCCATGTGCCGCAGGATAAACTGATTCTCCATGGCGGCGGGGCCTTCAAACAGCTCGCGCACAGGCGTGTTTTCCGGAGAGGACTGCTTGGCCCACTGGTCATGAAATATCGCTTCCTGCTGATGGATACTCTCGCTCACTGCAGTTCTCCCGCGGCAGGCGTGCCTGGCTGCGGACGGTCCAGCCTGACAGGTGCAGCTGCGGCGACGGCCGCGGGTGGTTGCTCCGCGGACGCCGCAACAATATAGACCGGGCGATGTTTTACCTGCTCATAAATGCGGCCCACGTATTCGCCCATAAGGCCCAGGCAAAACAGATTCATCGCGCCAAAGCCGATGATGGCCAAAAGCAGGCTTGCCCATCCCGGCACCAGTGCGATTCCCCAGACAAAGTGCACCAGCAGCACATACGCCAGGTATCCCAGCGTGACAAGCATCAGCAAACCCGACAGAACATAAGCCAGCCGCAGCGGCGCCGAGCTGAACGACACCATGGCATCGAGCGCGAGCCGCAGCATTTTGCGCAGCGGATAATGGGTTGTGCCGGCGTGACGGGCATCGCGGTCATAAAAGAGTTCTGTGGTGTTAAAGCCAATCCAGCCGACCATGCCGCGAATAAAGCGATGCTGCTCGCGCAGAGAATTAAGCGCATTGAGGCTGCGGCGGCTAAGCAGGCGAAAGTCGCCGCTGTCAGCACGCACATAGCCGGCGCCCAAGCCGCGGAGCGTGCGGTAAAACAGCGTGGCCGTCCACAGTTTAAAGGCGCTTTCGCCCTTGCGTCGGCGGCGTACGGCCAGCACCACGTCAAAGCCCTCGCGCCAGCGGGCCACCATATCGGGTATTAACTCGGGCGGGTCCTGCAGGTCGGCGTCGAGGCATACGACCGCATCGCCACGCGCCAAATCATAGCCGCAGGTTAAGGCCGCCTGATGGCCAAAGTTGCGGCTAAGGCGAATGCCACGTACCCGGCGGTCGCGGGCGGCCCATGCGACAATGGCCTGCCAGGTGCCATCGCGGCTGCCATCATCCACGATGATAAGCTCGACATTAAGCTGCTGTGACTCAAGGGTATTAAGCACGTTTGCCAGGCGGCTTTCAAGTATGGGCAGCCCGTCGGCTTCGTGATAGCAGGGTATCACGATGTTCAGCAGCTCTCGTGAGGCGTTTTCCATCGGGGCGCACTCCTTGGCCGATTGCGGCATACCGCCGACGGCCGAATTGTATTCGCATGGGTGGGAACAGGCCAACAGAGAGTTACGGTCCATGCCTGCATTGCCGGGTATTGCGGAAAATCATGGCGGAGCCGGGCGAATGGGCTTGTTCCAGACCATAACCCGCAGTCTCGCATAACGGTAGACATGATCGGGCGGCCCGAAGCAGTGTTCTGCGACAACATTAGCCGTGGGTTCGGTGGATTGCCGATCGTAAATGAGAAAATGACAGGGAGGAGCCTTGCGAGTGAACCAGTCCTTCTTTGACAGCCAATGATAGGGGGCAAGCTGTGAGCCGGCTGCCTGAATTGGTACCACGGTGACTTTGCCGCGAGTGACCACCGTGATAATAGAGGCGTTCCAATAATCGGCCATGCCGCGGGTGAGGCCTTGGCGTTCAAGCTGTTGAGCAACAAATTGTTGGAGTTTGGGCTGCGGGTTCCATACGATCCACCGGCCAAGCAGCGGCAGCACCGACAGGATGACTGCTCCTGCCAAAGCCCAGAGCCATCGGCGGTTTAAGCCATGGCGGATTACATAGATCGGGAGGCTTCTGGCAAGCACGAGTGACGCCAAGACAAAAGTCGGCATCACAAAGCGGTCAGGCATTTTTTGAGAATGCGCAATGAAGCCCGGTAAGCTGAGCCACCCCGCTGCAAACATGCATACGGCGCCCAAGGCGCTAACGTCGCAAATCCAATCGCCGCTGGTGCCCCGCACCAGGAGGGTCAACTGCCTGAGCACAAAGGCAACCGCCGCAATGGCCAAGAGGCCCCGTCCCATCATCAGCAGGGGCCAGATGCCCAGATGCTCACCGAAGATGTTGAAGCCAAAAAGTCCCACCAGAGAAGCCGTTTGGTATGCAAAGCTCTGCGGAACACGCGATAAATGGATGAACTCGGCGCCGAACACCGAAGGAGCGTTGATGAAGCCCCCCAAATTGCGTGTCTCGCCGTGCGCCACGGTAGCGATTGCCGCCGCTGCTGTTAGAACCACGGTTACGAATGTGCGGCTAAATGGCCTGAGGTGGTTAAGGCCGCTGATGCACCAAGCCAAAGCGCAGGGCACGATAAAGAATACCTAGGCGGCAGGATCGCTGAACACCGCCAGAAAAGTAATGATTGCCGCAGCCAGAAGGCGAAGCAGAGACCCTCTGTTGCTGCAGTTTGCCTGTGCCGTCATCGGTTGCAGAAGTCCCATGGCCAGCAGCATCATGGTAAGCGTTCCGACGTGATCGGGGCCTGAGAGCAGCAGAGGGGCATTATGACGCAAGGGCACCACTGCAACGGCGGTCAGCAGAACCAGCAGTGTTATGGGGGATGCTTCGCGGTTGGTTTCGCTTTGGGCAACCCACACTAAACTTAGCAGGAGCGCCACAAATATCAGGGTCGGGGCAAGTTCCATCACCAATGGAGATTTTCCCACCAGTAGTATGGCTGCGGCTGTAGGATACACGTCCGTGAAGAGCATATTGTCGGTTGACAGATACCAGTCATGCAGCAGCAGATTGCCGTGCAGAACATCTTGTGCGCGGAGTACCGCGGTCGCCTGATCGGAGGTGGCCCGCATGGCGAGTTTGGGCCAAAAAGCGGCGTAAAATAGAGCCAGAGCGACAATTACGCCTCCGGCAATGAGCCAATAGCTCCGCTGCGAAAGTGGTCGCGTGAGCAGGCCCGTAATCGCCTGCAAGCGATCAGATTTGGAGGGCAAAAGCGCGAGTTGCTGCTGCATGACCGTCAGAGTATAGCCCGCGGCGAAGGCGGCAACAATTGATAACTACCGCTACTGGCCAGCCGGCTTGGGAGCGGAAGTATTGGCGGGCGTCGCGGTAGTGCTTGTTGGTTGGCTCGCCCGCGATGCAGCCGCAGGCGCCGTCGCCGAGTTTATCATTGTTGGATTGTTGGTTGTGACAATCGGCTTTTCGCCGGGGGCCGGCAACTGCAGTGGCTCGCACAGCAGTACAAGGTCGGCGACGCTGTTGTTCCAATGGTACAACTGGTGAATAAGCACGCGCTCGCCGTCGGCGCGAATTTCCACCATTTGAGCGCCGGGCACATATCGGTCGCTGGCGCTATGCCAGAAGTCCCACAGGCCGGCGCCATGCATCAGGCCGTGCCGGCGGATGGCGTTCCACATCGCCTGAAGCTCATTGACCGTTACATGCCGGACAATGGCCGTCTGCGTAACAACCGCTGCGCCATCGGGCTCTACGGTCGAGAATACCGTCACGCTGGTCATGGTTGAGGCCCGAATGGTTTGCTGAACATACTGGTGGCTGATGTGGCTGTCATAATTCTCGATGATCTTCAGGGCAAAGTCGCTGGGATAGGGTGTGGCGACAAACTTGTGGTGCTTAAACGGGCCGCTGCTGCAGCCGCCAAGCAGCAAGGTCGCCGCCGCCAGCAGCATCGCTGCCGCCGCAGCCCAAGAGTACCATCCGCGCCGATCACCTGCCGCAGCCGCCTGATTGCTTTTCATGGTTGTGTCCTTCAGTAATTCGCCAGGCAATGGGCCGCAGTGTTACCCGGCGGCCAAACCACCCAAGGTAACCCCGCGAACCATAACCTTAACAATAGTTTAATAACTGGCGGGGGTTTTGTCCCAATTTGCACAATGGCCGGTGTTGGCGGCCACCGCAAGGCGCCTTGTGGAGGAGGAGTTCGTGAACCCCGGGGCCTGTTATCGTCCGGCAAGCTGCGGCGAGACGGCCGCACGAAGCGCTGTCATGTTGGCGGCCAGCAGAAGGGCCTGATGCGCATTGCTGTCGAGATGATTTTCGGCGGATCGCAGCACCGCCAAAGCCCGGCGCACGCTCGCAGGACTTAATGCGTGGGTTGTGGCGGGCAGGGGCACCTCGATGGCGGCGCCGATGTATTGCCGCAGACGGTCATCAAGCCAATGGCCGATGATCGCCAGCATGATTGCAATGCCCGCCCGCTTGGCCTGCTCTTTGGAAGTCAGCGGGTCGCGCCGCAGTTGCCGCCGGGCATAATCTTCAGCATTTTTTTGAATGATGGTCGCCAATTGCATGGCTCCGGCGCGGCCCACGACCATGTCGTCAAGCAATTTGCAGATGGCGGTGGTCCAATCAAGAATGTTGCTGGGGGGAGCATCGGCCGCGTCGGGTGAGTCGTCGGCGGAGTCTGCATCATCATCGCCGCCGGCGCGCGGCTTGTTTGCGCGGGCGGCTCGCTTGGCGGCGTCGGCTTTGTCGGCCTCCATCAGGCCCAGCCAATCGAGCGAGCAGCCGATGCTGCCGCCCGAAAGCCGCGCCACAATGGCCGCATCCGCGGCCGTCACCCCCTGCAAGCCCAATTGCTTAATGACCATGTCTGTCGGCAGGGCGTTAAACTGCACCTGCTGCGAGCGGCTGCGAATGGTGGTCAGCAGATCAGCCGGGCTGGCGGTAATCATGACGAGATAGGTTTGCGGCGGCGGCTCTTCAAGCGCTTTAAGCAGGGCATTTTGGGCTTCGTGCTGCATTAAATCGGCTTCATCAATAATAAACCATTTGCCGCGCCCGCGCTGCGAGCGTTTGTACAATTTGGATTCGACGGGCCGCTCCGGATTGCTGTCGCCGGTTATTTCGCCGCGAATCACGCTGATACTCAGCGTAGAAGCCTTCGATTTGCCGCTGCTATCATGAAAGCGCACCAGTTGCCGGCTGATGAGGTGCAAATCGGGATGCACGCCAACATCGCAGGCCTTGCAGCTTTCGCAATGGCCGCAGGCAAGCGTAAGCATAAAATCGTCCGGCAGCGATGACACGTGCAGCCCGTCGGCATGACGGTTGGCCTTTCGCACCGGCGCTTCGCACAATGCCGTGCGGGCCATGGCGCAGGCCGTGGTGAACTTGCCCACACCCTGCGGCCCGGCAAACATCCAGGTTGAGGCGAGCCTGCCCGAACTTAGCGCCCGCTGCAGTTGTCCGATCGCGCGCGATTGGCCGACGATGTTCAACATGACTGCTCCGCTTAAGCTGCCGGGTTGTTTTGGGCAAGCTGCCGTAGTATTTCGATGCCGCGCGCCAGCTTATCGTCGCTGGTGGCGTAGCTTAGCCTGAAATGCGTGTCGCGGCTGCTGAACGCGTTGCCCGGTATCAGCAGCAGATTGTTGGCAATGGCCCGCGTGCAAAACTCCGATCCGGTAAGGCCGTTGGGCGCTTTCGGAAAGGCATAAAACGCGCCGCCCGGAAAGTTAATTTCAAACAAATCACCCAATCCCTGAACCAGCCGGTCGCGCTTGCGACGGTAGGCGTCAATATAAGGCTGCATGTCTACCCGATGGGTTTGCAGCAGTTCCAGCGCGGCGTACTGCACCGGCGCCGGTGCGCACACAAAGGTGTACTGCTGAAGTTTAATCATCTGCTCAATAATCGCCTTGGGGCCGGCGGCATAACCGAGTCGCCAGCCCGTCATGCCGTAGGTTTTGGAGTAACCCTTGAGCAAAATGCACTGCTCGGGCAGCAGCGAGGCGATACTTTCGTGCGTTTGATAGCAGAAGGCATCGTAAATTTCGTCGCTTAGCACCAGCAGGTTATGCCGGCGGGCAATGGCGGCGGCCGCCTGGAGTTCAGCCGCCGAGAGCGTTATTCCGGTGGGGTTGTTGGGCGAACACAAGATGAGCATTTTGGTTTTGGGCGTGATGGCGGCCTCAAGGCGTTCGGGGTGCAGCCGAAAGTCGGGATAGCTGTCCATCGGCACGGGCACGGCGCCGATAAGCTTTGGCAGGTGCTTATACATGACAAAATAGGGGTCAAGAAAGAGGACTTCATCGCCGGGGTTCAGGGCAGCGAACATCGTAAGCATAATGCCGCCCGAAGTGCCGGAGAGGATCATCAGCCCCGGATCGCGCCAGCCGGTGGAGTCCATGACGCTGGTACGCAGCGGCTCGATGAGTTCGGCAATGCCCTGGGTGGGGGTGTAGCGATTTTTGCCTTCGGTAATGGCGCGGATAGCCCGCTCTTTAATGGCTTCAGGCACGTCAAAATCGGGCTGGCCGATGGACAGGTTCACCGGGTCTTTAAGCTTGGCGGCCAGGTCAAAAACCTTACGAATGCCCGAGGCGTCAATATCCAAGGCTCGCTGGGCGATGGCGGCAAGCGGGTTAAACGCATGCGTAGGTGTTTGATCGGTTGTATGGGCCATAAAGCGGCTAACTCCTAAAGCAGCGGATTGTAATGCAATACGGCCCGTGCGAAAAATGCCTGTATGATATTGTGTCCGGCGCATGTGCCAACAGATCGGGCGTCCGGTCAAGTTAACCGCAGATTAAGCCGATGTTCGCAGATGCAGAAAGCAATTTTCGCAGCATCCCGATCAGCGGCTTTTCACGGCAGACTCTGCCGCGGCCGCAAGGCCCTGCGCAAGCGCGTTACAAATGACGCTGGAGCGCTTAGACTACTCGCCCATGAACACAAATATTGACACAGCTTTTGCTCGCGCATGCTCCAAACATCAGGCTTTGTTGTGCCCGTTTTTTACGGCGGGTTATCCCAACCTGGCCGCAGGGCCGCAGATGCTGCTCGCAGCGCAAGAAGCAGGTGCGGGTTGCATTGAGCTGGGCATTCCTTTCTCTGACCCCATTGCGGACGGCCCTGTTATCCAAGAGAGCTATCGCATAGCCTTGGAGGGCGGCGCCACTGTGGAAAAATCCCTCGATATGCTGCGCCAGGCCCGGGCTGCGGGGCTGAAGATACCAGTATTGGCCATGGTAAGCTTCAGCGTTATTTTTAAGCGCGGTACACATGAGTTTGCCAAGTTGTGCTGCGCCAGCGGCATAGATGGCCTCGTGCTGCCTGATTTACCATTGGAGGAAGCCTCCGCTGTGGTTGGGGCACTGGGTGAACACGGGCTGGGCAGTTCGTTGTTGATTGCGCCGAGCACATCACCTGATCGCCGCGGGCGCATCGCCGAGTTGTGTACCGCTTTTATCTATTATCTAAGCGTCAGCGGCATTACCGGCGAGCGAGCCAGTTTGCCCGGCGATATTGCGCCCAATATTGCCCAACTGCGGCAGGTTACCGAGCGGCCCATTTGCGTGGGTTTTGGCATTCATACCGCCGAGCAGGTGCGGCAAGTTGGCGCCATGGCCGACGGCGTAATAGTCGGTTCGGCCATTATCCGCCGCCTTACTGAAGAACGCAGCCGCCCCCTGCCAAACCCCGTCCAGGCGACAAGCGAGTTTATCGGAAGCCTCGCCGCGGGCCTGCACTAAGGGCATGTCAAGAAGTATCCCATATCAGCTTGGCGCAGAAATGTTGACCGCCGGCTGTCGCGCGAGCGACGCGCAAACCCGCCCGGTGGTGTTTGTTGAGACCGCCGGCTGGATATTTGCTTTGCCCCTGAAATCTTGGGTCGTAAAAGCTGCCTGGCGACGGGTTTGATGGCCGAACCTTTCAAATAGGTAAGCTATTTTTAACCTGCCGCTTGCGTTTTTTTTTGCGTATTATACTGAGTTAAATGGTGCATGGCGGTTGCATGCCGATCCGCTTTATCCAGCGGACCAAAAACCGCATCGGGCATGCCCTTGGGGAGTTTGGCTTTGGTTAAGGGCGTTTGTAAGTTTGGAGCATGGCTGGGGCGCAGGCGGATTGCCGCAGTGCTGTTCGCTGGAGCTTTGAGCGTTTGGCTCTCGGCCGATGCTCCCAGTATTGCAGCCTCTGCCGCAGCATCCACCTATGCCCGCGTAAGCCATTGCTCCGCTCATTTTATTGTTGATGCCTGCCGCGATAATGGCGGCAATATCTGGCTCGCCACCGAAGACCACGGCATCTTTTGCTTTGACCCCCACCCCGGCACCGATCAAACCGCCCAGTACTGGCAGCACTTTACTGCCTCCGACGGCCTTGCCGACGCCACCGCACAGAGCGTCGCCTGCGATTCCAAGGGTCGTATATGGGTAGGATCGTTGTGTCACGGAGTAACGGTATATAGCGGCCAAAGCTGGCAGCGTTATGGCCTTCTGACCGACGCGGCTGAAAATGAACTCGCCGGGCCGATCGGCGAGCATATCTTCTCCATCCGGATAAGCCCGCTCGATGGCAGCGTGTGGCTGTGCACCAACAGCGGCATCGCACGCTACGAATCTGGCTATAAAACCGTTGCAGGCAAGAAGCTCGCCGGCCAATGGCAGTATTACACCGTAGCCGAGGGTCTGCCCGCGGACGATGTGCAGACGGTAGCATTCGGCCCCAATGGTCGCGTTTATGCAGCCACGCGCTGCGATGGCATAGCGATTGCAAGGCCGATTCAAAAAGACCGCATAGCGCTTCGCCGCCACAAGCTCCTTGGCCCGCTGCAATACAAGGCATGGCGCATCGTCAAAAGCCGTTTTGAAAATCAGGTACCCTTAACGCCTACCGGAACCGGTCTGCCCAGTAATCTGCTCAACGACATATTGGTAACACCTAATGGAACAGCATGGGCAGCTACCGATGCCGGTATAGCAATGAGCACCGATGGCGGCTACGGCTGGCGGTTTCTGCGCGGCAACGACTGGCTTGCCAAAGACCAAGGTTTAGTGCACCCGCCCTCCAAACTGTTTGTGCTTGATGCAGCCAAGCAGGTAAGTAAAACGCGCATACTTTCAGAAGATTACTGTACATGTTTGGCGCAGGATGCGCAAGGCAATATTTGGGTAGGCCACAGGCAAACGGGAATTGACATTATTAATCCAACAAAGAACGAAATTATTCCGCTGAAGCTCGCAGCAACGTCGCCGGATGGCAAGCCCTGGCAGCAGCCGCACAAATATGTGGACAAAATATTGATGCTGCCCAGCAGCCCGCCGATCATCTTCTGTTACGGCGGCGGAGCATTTGAGCTGCCAAAATGGCTGGCGGGCAAGGCGAATGCGGTGCAGCAACGCGACGCCGGCGCCGACACTAAGCAGGACAGCGTAGCCACCACCGGCAAGCCCGCTGCAATGCCGGCAGCAGCCGGCGTGCCAACCCAAGCGCAGCTCGCATTCGAGGAGCAAAAAGTAAGCGCCCTTGCGAAAAAGCTCTGGCGGGGCAAAACCGGCCCGCGCGTAATAAAGCTCGACAGCGACTGGCGCACGGAAGGTAACTGGTTGGGGAGGTATGGGACCTATCGAGCGGTCCTGTGCGCGATGAATTCACCATCCGACCTCTACTCCGGCGCGGGATGGCGGCGTTTCCTCTGCGCGGCAAAGATCGGCCCCCACCGCCATTTTGGCGATGTTTTGCGCCACTGGGTACAGTGGCTGTACACGTCGGACCCGCGCGTTCTGGAGTTGCCGAAAAACTACTTGGACATGCAATACATGAGGGGGCTTGCGCCCTCCGCACAACAAGGCCGGCGTGAGGCAGAGTGGGACGATCACGGCGAAGCCTACCCAATGACCTGGCAGGGGCCCGGCATTTACGCATCCGTACATGTGCCGCCCGGGCTGTTTTTCTTGGCGTTTTACAATGTTAATAAGGATGGCCATACGGGCACAAACCGCTGGCGCGATTATACGGTGGATGTGAGGCAGGCCCCCGGCGGCGCGGCACAGATGGAATCATTGCCGCTTGCGCAGTTTAACTCGTGGCCGGAGTTTGCACGCCAGCGGATCGTCGGCTTTTGGTCGGGCGTATACACCCGATTCATGGTGCACGGGCCGATTACATTATGCATCAAATTGGGGCGCAATTACTCATTCAACACGATATTGTCTGCGGTAATGGTCAGTCTAGCGGAGGAGAAGCCACCGCCTTATTTCTCGCAGGCCCCTGCTGCCGCGGAAGCACCTTTTCTAATACGTTCCAAAGCAGATCGGCCGCCCCGCAGCCCTCAAATGTCGTCGAGCCATGCCCCTTTGGGGCCAAGCGTAAAGCCGCCGTTTTTGCCGGTCCCCATCGAAATTATACGGCGATGGAAAGCCGGTGTCGCGCTTACTGCGGCCCGACTCCGCGCCGCACAAAGCTCAGCTGGCGGCGCGACACGCGACCGAACCTCGGCTTCAGCGGTTCCTCGCCTGGAATGGACGCTCCACCGTTTCCGCCGGTCGGAGGTATTGTTGCGTAGGCTTGGGTTCGTGACAGCTCGCGATATCGAGGAGAGCCTGCGTTGGAACGGCACATCCAAGATGCCGTCAACGCTCGGTTGCGTCGCGGTTGAAAATTATGTTCGCAGGCATGGCGTGCTGATACGGGACGCGGCTGCGGAGCAAAATTTGGAGAAAGAAAAATGAACATAAAAGCTCGCCAGCGTGACATGAGGCTAATCGCATTGCACTGCTGCTCGCTGGCCCTCATATGTGCCTTAGCAGTCGTCATGACGGCCCCCGCGACTTTCGGTGGCGACCCTATTCCGGACACGGAGGCTGGGTACTCAATAGATACAATCGACGCTCGCGCATTCGCCCCGCAGATGCAACCGCCCGGCATTCAGTTGCCAGCGGCCTCCGCAGTCGATCCATCGTGGTACGTTTCGGGGGCGCTTGCGGACGGGCTGAGCGTTCTGGTGGTCCGCCTCAATCCGATGCAGGTCGCCGGGCAGCCCGTAACATTCACCATTAGCCCGCTCGTGGACCCGAACCCGCAGGACCTTACCCCAGAACGTGTAGGCTCACTCTGGGCCTCATTTCCCGCCGTCCCAGCGCCGGAGGCCCCAAATAACGCGGCCACGACAATTACGGTTCCTGCTGGGTCACCAGCGGTTGTATTTTACCGTCCGCCTGAGAGTTTCCTCTTCGGGAGCGGCACCGACGCGCAACTGCTTCAGATTACGGATTATGCGGGCGGTGAGGGGATCGCATCCACGCTAATTGCCCTGAGGCGTCCTCCGCTCCTGCTTATCCATGGAATACTCTCCAGCCCCGCCGCAATGCAGCCGATGGCTGCGCTGCTTCAGAAAGGGTTTGGCGCGGTCGCAGGCTCCGGGATCGATGTGGACTACCTTGACTGGAGTAGCCAGAACGACTCTGGTTACGATGTGGTAGCTCCGATGGTGCCGGGGGAGATAAGCGACGAACTGCAGAGGCTGTACCTGAGATATAATATCGCGGCTGTTCGTCTCGATGTTTTCGCGCACAGCATGGGAGGTGTCGTGACGATGCTGTATGCCTGCAACACAGGAGACATTCCAATTACGCGGGCCGACGGTTTTCAAAACGGCGATTGGTACGGCCTGGCATATCCTTACCTCCGCGATGACGACTACGGGGTTGGGGATATACGGAGAATCGTCACAATTGGTTCGCCGTTTGGGGGGAGCCCGCTAGCAGATGCGGTAGCATCAAACTTTGGTGCTGGGCCCACACTCGACCTCGCGGCCGCCACAAGCGGCGGCAACGGCGATACCGATTGCTTTTACGACCTAGGGGTGCTATCAGGCATGACAAAGTTTCTGGCTACGCAGCATCCGCAGGTCTCATGGCTTCCCCTTGTTGGGATAGCGCAGCCGGACGGTACCATCCAGGAACTCACCCAGTTGGACACGGTTCAGTATTACGCAGCCATCTGCCTCGTCGACACGTTGCAGCTCAACCCGACGCAGCTTGGCCTTACGGCGGCTAACAGCGATTTTATAGTCCAAGATGTGAGCCAGTACCACCTTACAAACGCTCCCATCCCGCAGCACATCGCACTCGACGACCTTGTACATACAACCGAAGAGCCGTCCGAGGCGGCAGCGTTGCAGCTAATGAAGTCTCTGGATCTGCTCGTCCCCTCCCCGCTCCCCTCAACCTACACTCCCGGATCCGCCATGTTCAACCCCAGTTTCTGAATGGTGTAACACATGCAAAGGTTAATTTTTATCAGCGCCGCGAGGTTGCACACGGGGCTTGGCCGCATCCTGTTAATCGGCGGCCTTTCGGTTATCGGTTTCACAAAACCGTGTCCCGCGGAGGTCTCGCTAAACGCGCCCGGTCCAGCCGATATTTTGCGCAGAATTCCAGATTTTAGCTCACCAGCGACTCGTTTGGCCGATGGCGGTTACATGTTGGTTCTACCAAAAATGGTGCTATTCTCGAAGGGAAACCCGCTTCTGTGGAATGCGGTCGCCCTCCGAGTACCCCACGCGGGGGCTACGCTCATTCCGATCGGCGGGGCCGAGTCAGCAATATTCTTTTTATGCAACACAAATGGCCTCTGGCCGGGAAGACCGCGTGGCTTCTTTTTAGCGTGCTACCGGCCAGGGCGCGGTTGGAAATTTCTACGGGAGGTCGGTCAGCGGCCCGCATCATTTGCCTCCAGTACGCTCGGTGCGATAGCCATGGGGCGAAATATTGTTATAACGGCCGATGGCGGCGTCACCTTACGCCCGTATCCCCCGTTGTTAAAGAGAAGGGGCAACCGTATTTGCTTGCTTCAATGGGTAGGCACCGATCGGCTGTTAATTGCAAGCGATTTCGGGACCGTCAGGCTTCTGCGGGTTGGCGAAGGCGGTGTCCCGCGGCCCCTATGGAAATCCGCGCTCAAGCCAAGAGTCTTGCACGCATCCGGTGCTGCGGAAAGGCTCTTTATAAGAACCTTAGGGCACCTGTACAAACTTGACGCGCGATCCGGCCGAGTCACTGCCGATTACAAACTCAACCGTGTTGGTTTGAGCCTCCGCGTCGCGAGTGTTCCCGAAAGCCAATGGCTATTCCAAGTGCGCGAGTTCCATGGGAACCTGATCGCCTCCGGATTTGGCGGCTTGTCGCTCTGGCGCCACGGCCCCGGAGGAGGCCTCTCTAAAGTGTGGCAAACCAAGAAACTGCAAGTTACGGACATCTTTCCGCTCAAATCTGGATGCCTTGTTGTTGGCACCAGAGGCAGCTTATACCATCTTGACCTGGGTCAGGGGAAATTGACGCCGACGTCGGTCGCAATCCGGGGCTTTCTGGGCGCGTCACGGCTCACGGCCAGGGCGGGTGCGATACCGAGTGCGGCGGAAATCAAGGAATGCTTTTCCTTATTGAAACTGGTGCCAAAAGATGTAGGTCGAGCGATTGTCAAAAGGGTCTTAGCAACGAAAGGGTTGACACGCCGACAGATTATTGAGCGTACATTAAAAGAGCTCAGGACTGCAATCGCCCGTGCTGACACTCCCGACACTCAGAAATAGTAGATTTCCGTGAACCCCCAACTCAGGCCTGCGTTAAACATCGGCGTGCTGTTAGCGGATAAACATCGGAGGAACTAAAGTTGCCGTCTCGGTCCGAAAATAAATCTGATCAAGTTCCAGCCGTTAAACCGGTGCCTCCCGCCCCAGATAATGCGGTTGTGTACAGATTATTGGCGATTAGCTTTACTGCGGTTAATGGGTTCTTACTTATTTCGAACTGCCTATCTCGGTCTTTAGTGTTTAAGGATGTGCTTACTAGGCATCATTGGCTGAATTGGCTCCTCGTGTCAATGCCCGCTGTGGGCTTGGCCGGGATGCTCATGGTGAATGCCATTCTATTTCGGCGCGTGAGTCGAGGTGGCCCCCCGCCGACCAAGGACCAACGCCGTTCGCTCGATTGGATATTTGGAGGCTCGCTGGTCGCCATGATATACCTTGTTTTTGCGTTCACGGCTGCACACCTCTTGAGGCGGTGAATACGCCGTCGTGATATTTGCAGCGGCCGTTCCCGGCTTGTGTTGGCGGGCGGCCGTTCGAGGGGGCGCACCGTGGTAATTATATGAAGGCTCTCCAATGGATCGTCAATTTACAGTTCCC
>JAJXZA010000129.1 GCA_021780285.1 Planctomycetota bacterium | reverse complement strand
GAGCCGGCGAAGCAGCCCGTGCCGAAAATACAGACATATCTCTAGACGATGTATCCATGGGCGAAAAGATACATCAGTAATCATCAGGTTTGATGAAGATAATATGAATATATCATTAACTTTGTGGATAACTTATCAGACGCCTGCACTCGTGCCCAAATCGCAATTGCCACACAGTGCGGAACTTTGCACCCGCCACCGGCGGAATCGCATGGCCCGGCAAACTCCGACGGGCATTATCCCGGCTGCGGCAGAGAGCCTACCGCTGGGTCCGAAGTCGCATCGCCGCCGGACCGGTTGGCCATCCTTCGCTGCTGCTCTGCGGCGAGCAGATCGGTCACCGTCGGCTTCGAGAGCACCTGTCCGGTCATAATGCGCTTCACATCTTCGTAATCCAGCGTTTCGTAGCGCAGCAGCGCATCTTTAAGATTGGCAAGCTCCGTTTGTTTGTCAATCAGCATTTGCCGCGCTTCCTGATAGGCCGCGGTGATGAGCCGGCGCACTTCACTGTCAATAAGCTCCGCGGTTTTTTCGCTGTATTGCGGACGGCGGTCAAACATCATGGCTTCATCATCCTGGCCGAAGCGAATCGGCCCCAGCGCCTCGCTCATGCCGTACTCACAGACCATTTCGCGGGCAATGGCGGTGGCCTGGCGGATATCCATGCTGGCGCCCGTGTCAATTTGAGCGATGTTAAGTTCCTCGGCCGCACGACCGCCGAACAAAATACGCAGTTGGGCGAGCAGATGGTTCTGGCTGCGGTAGTAGCGATCCTTTTCCGGAAGCGAAAAGGTGGCGCCGCCGTAGCTGCCGCGGGGAATAATCGTAACCTTATGCAGCGGGTCGGCCTCCGGCGAAAAATACTGAACGACCGCATGGCCGGCTTCGTGCCAGGCGGTAAGTACGCGCTCCTGCTCGTCAATGACGCGACTGCGCCGCGCCTTGCCAAAGCGAATCTTGTCCCGGGCTTCTTCAAGGTCGGTCATTTCAATGGCGTCTTTGTTGAGCATCGTGGCAATGAGGGCCGACTCGTTGATAATGGCCGCGAGGTCTGCTCCGCTGAACATCGGCGTTTGACGCGCGAGCCGCAGAAGGTCAACATCCTGCCCCAGTTTTACCTTGCGGGCATGCACCTTCAAAATTTCGTAGCGGCCCTTGATGTCCGGCAATGGCACGGTCACCTGCCGATCAAAGCGGCCCGGCCGGGTCAGCGCCGGGTCAAGCACATCCGACCGGTTGGTGGCGGCAATAACAATAACCTGGTCATTGGTGTCAAAGCCATCCATCTCCACGAGAATGGCGTTAAGAGTTTGCTCGCGTTCGTCGTGGCCGCCGCTGGCAAAGCCGTTGCCGCGGCGCCGGCCGACGGCGTCAATTTCATCTAAAAACACGATGCAAGGCGAAGACTCCTTGGCGGTTTTGAACAAATCACGCACACGCGACGCGCCCACACCCACAAACATTTCAACAAAGTCAGAACCGCTGATTGAGAAAAAGGGCACTTCCGCCTCGCCGGCGATTGCCTTGGCCAGCAGCGTTTTGCCCACGCCCGGCGAGCCAATCAGCAAGACGCCGCGCGGAATGCGGCCTCCCAATTTTTGAAACCGTTTGGGGTGCTTCAAAAACTCAACAATTTCCGCCAGCTCTTCCTTGGCTTCATCAATGCCTGCAACATCGTTGAAAGTGACGGTCGTATGCTCTTTGTTAAGCATGCGGTGGCGCGAACGACCAAAGCTGCCCAACATGCCGATCCCGCCGCCGCCCGAACGCATCTGTCGAAAGAACAAGAAATAGAGCACGGCTAAAATGAGGACGACGGGCGCAATCTGCTCCACAAAATCCCAGAACATATGATTGGAATGAGCCGAGCTGAAAGGCACATTGTATTTGGAAAACTCTGAAGAAAGCGTGGTCCACCCCGGACCATCGAGCGACTGACGCGGGCGAAAGGTCACGCTTTTAAGCGCACTGTCCACCGGCTCGCCGGGCAGGAGATGCTTGAGCGTAAAGTCAATGTGTCCATCCTGCTGCACTGTTGCTTTGGCAATATTGTTGTGCTGCAGCTGATACATGAAGGTGCTGTATTTAACAGTCTTGGCCGCACCGGGCGGGTGCAGCATAATCAGCACCAGAATGACAAACAGCAGAATCAGCAGCCAGCCAAGCATGCTGCGACTGAAACGAAAATTGCCATTGTTGTTGTCCTTGCCCGGGCGCTTATCACCCGGGTCGGAAGAACTCGGCTTGCCCGGCCCGTCCTGGGGGGCATTGTTGGGATCTGGCATGTCCTGAACCTCGAGCTATACTCCGCCAACCATACGGGCCATCGGCCTGTGTCGGCAATGCCGCATTATAATCGGAATCGGCAAATAAATGAAAATGATTGAGGTTTTATGGAACACGGGTCTATTTAATGCCCCGCATATGCGGTTATCAACGGCCTGAACCGGCCCAACAGGCTGCAAACCCGCAGTCGCCATGAAGGTAAGTAACGCTCGCGGCCTTAGGACGCCACAATTCAGACCGCAGCCTCAACTACTCTGCCCCACCAACACATCCCAAGGCCGAGCCACTTGCCTATACCGCCGAAATGCGCTTCGGATTGGTTACAGGCAGGTAATCGTTGTGGGTCAGCAACTGCGCTAAGGCATCACCTCCCTGCGATCGGGCAAACGCCATTTCCGCATCGGTGATGCCGACACACAGCAGCAGATCAAACTTGCCCGAATCCAACTCGGCCTGGGCAGGCAAATGCGGATGTGCCAACAGCAGCACATTGCGCAGCAGGCCATCGGACGAGCCGTCCAGCGGACCGCCCAGAGCAATGCGATCCATCGGCTCCACCAGGCCACCTTCAAGCTCGCCGCAGGCGGTAAGCACCTGCAGTGCAATAAGCCAATGCAGCACATCCAGCGGCCACCGGGCCTCTGAGGCGCATTCAATGATAAATTCAAAGCCAAGTCCGCTGTAGCCCCCCGGATGCTTTTCGTCAGGGGCTTCGCCCCATGGGTTGGAAAGAGCGGTTGTCACATACAGCCAACTGTCGCGATCGGCATTCGGCGGAGATGTGAGTACTCCATGGCTGAGCCACCAGGGTTGAATCGTTGGCGGCTGCGGAACAGTCGAAGCGGTGGTCTCGTCGGCTGGCGCCGCCGGGTTACGCGCCGACAGAAGCCGCAGAAATAATTTTTCCGGCACCGTATGAATGCTCGGTGCGATCGGGCCGAAAAGCTTGGGATACACGACCTCTTCGCGCTGCTGCCACACCCGCTCCAACCACTGCTGCTTGCGCTCGAGGCCGACGTTTACCAGGTCATTTTCAGGTTGGTGGCTCAAACAGCATTGCCGGGACGAAAAGAATTGCCCGGCACTCCTTACAGGGGTGTCGTCTATCGCTTAACTTTGAGCAGCAAAATCGGCACGGTAAGCTTGTGCTGCAACTGATGCGCCGTTGTGCCAAAAACCATGTCCGCCAGAAAGCGATGGCCATGGGTGGTCATCGCAATAAGGTCACAGTGGCGCTGATCCACCCAGCGAATAATTTCCTTCGCTGGATTGCCAAACGCCATTTCTGTTTCTACTTTAAATCCCTGCGACCTAAGTTCGGCGGCCATCGTCGCAAGATATTCTTTATCGGCGGTGATTTCAGCGCTGATGGCATCAGGCCCAAAGCGCCGTGCGGCCCAGCCATCAGCAACATGCAGCAGAATCAGCCGGCTGCCAAATGCGCGGGCCAACTGGGTAACGTGATCGAGTATGGTTCGGTCGGCGTCAGTGGTGTCCAGCGGTACCAGAATGGTGTGGTAAATGAGCACATCCTCCCGGTAATTCCGTGCGGAATCTTGTGAGTCACTCGCGGCCTATAGGCTCTTTTGTAAGGTAGCCCTTACTGCGCTGCGCCGGCAGCAGCCGCAGCGGCAGCGCTCTCGGCACCCATCATGCGGAGGCGGTTCTGGGCTTTGCGCATGCGACGACGGCGCTTCTCGCTGGGCTTTTCATAGTAACTGATGCGCTTCATGTCTTTGATCAAGCCCTCTTTTTCGCAGAGCTTTTTAAAACGCCGAAGCATCTGGTCCACCGTTTCATTGCCGCGAGTCTTAACCTTGAGCATGCAATCCGCCTTAAATAAAAAATCCGCCATGATGGCGGCCCATCGCTATCTTACGCTCCGCCGTCAGGACGGCGACAGGGCCTGACAGCAAGCCCTGCAAAACAGCAAAGGATATTACAAGAAAATGACGCTTTTGGCAACTAATAGCCAGGGTGTATACTGAAGCACAGCTTGGGCGGCAATGGCCCCGTGCCAGTGGTGGCGCGTAACCTTACATGGGCTGGCTTGGTAATTACTAGGAGCCAGTCCGAGTAATGGCCGGGATTGCGATGGGGCTGAAATGCCCCGGATGCGCGGCGGAGGATCGAGCCGACTCTGAATAATGAGTCTGCGAGATCCGACAACAAAGCAGACGGGGCATTTCAGAGCCACCCCGCAGGGCGGCATGCTTTTTGGCCCCCCTCTGCGGCGCGGCTCCGCGGAGTACCATCTGCGTCAGGTACGCTGGTGCCACCGCTACTTGAGGAGTGCCAAAAATCATGCCGGCGCAACCCGGCGATTACTTGGACAGGCTCCTAACGGGCCAGGCGCAGCGTAGACCCTTGGGAGCGCAAGGCTAAAAGGTCGCAGGTGGTGTATGGGTCGCCAAACTGCGGGTGAACTGCCGATAAATAGGCCATCAAGGTGTAAAAAGAGGAACCTCAGCCTTTTTAGTTATCACCAGAACGCCCGTAGACCGGCAGTTTAGGCGCTCCAGCAACCCAAATTTTGGCTTTGGCGTGGCAGAATGCGGGCCTGCAATAAATTACTCCGGCTCGCGTTGAAAGATAAGGATTGGCACGCATGGATTCGCAAGTAATTGCCGCCCTGCTGGTGAGATGCCAAGCAGGAGAGACGACCGCCTGGGACACCTTGGTGGAGGCGTACTGGCAGCGGCTCTACGGCTATGCGGTGCGGGCAACCAATAACAATGAGTTAG
>JAJXZA010000160.1 GCA_021780285.1 Planctomycetota bacterium | reverse complement strand
CGCTATGCGTCAGGGCAAGCCGGGGCGCCGCAAGTTCCGTCAATCGGCGTGCCTCGCCGTGGCAACCTGCTATAATCGTGCTCCATGAGCAGCGTCGCGTCCAACCAGAATGTGCCCCACAAGTTCAGCCGCGCTGCGGAGCTTGATCGCACCCTTACCGTGCGGTTATGGGGTTTGTTTTTTCTGGTGTTTTGTGGCGGTATTCTGGGCGTGGGGCTGTACCTGCACCCCAGCCACAAGGGCTTTGCCCAACGCGAACTGGGCCTGCCGCCCTGCGGCTTTTTGCTGGCTACCGGCTATCCGTGCCCTACCTGCGGGTACACTACGGCGGTATCTTACGTAAGCCACGGCGAATGGCTTATGGCATTGGCCGCGCAACCCGCAGGGGCGGCCTTTGGCTTTTTAGCCCTGGCGCTTTTTGTGCTCGGTACGTTGTCGGTGGTTAAGGGGCAATGGTATGGCCCATCCCCTTTTTGGCTGGGGTGGCATTGGCAGCGCATCTGCTGGGTTTCGCTGCTGATTGTGCTTTTGGGTTGGGGCTATAAAGTGCTGGTCGTACGCGGCTTTTTCGGGCATCATGGCTGACAGGCCCGACGCCGCGTTTGAGGAACATCGAATGATTCAAATGACATCGCACCGACTCCTGCTTCGTTTGCTGGCTTTGACAACTCTTTTGCTGGCGGGCACATGCCTGGGTGGCTGCGGCTTTTTTGCCGCTGCCGCGCAGCGCTCGGTAGGCGTAAAGGTTTCCGCCCCCTACCACGGTTTGGCTGGCCACAGTGTAGCCGTGGTGGTTTATGAAGATTCATCCACGGCGTTTATGTACCCGCAGGCGCGGCAGGAAGTGGCCGCATTCGTTTCGCGGGAAATTCAGGACAAAATTCCCACCGCCAAAGTGCTGGACTACAACCTTGTGCTGCAATATCAGGATCAAACCCCTTCCTGGGATGCCCTGCCGATCAAAACCATCGGCAAGCATTTCGGCGTAGATCGCGTGTTGTATTTGGAGCTGACCGAATATAGCACCCATGCCGCCGGGGCCGAGCACCTGCTCCAGGGCCATATCGCGGCCAATGTCATGGTATACGACACCACCATGCCGGGTGACGCACGGGTATTTTCACAAAGTGTTGCAGCATCCTGGCCGCGCGGCGGCCCGGAACCCGTGCTTGATAACGACGATAATCTGGTGCGTATGCGCACGCTGGACGCCTTTGCCGGCAAACTTATCAAACTCTTTGCAGATTGGCGCGACTATGGGATGGGCAACAATGAATAATCGTCGCAGGCTTTTGCTCGCAGCTCTTGTGCTGCCGACGCTGCTGACTCTGACCGGCTGCGAGGTGGGGTATTTTATATTTGGCCAGGGCGACCAACCGGCGGTGTTTAAGATTCCTAAACAATCGCGCGTGCTGGTGCTGGTGGACAAGGCGGCCAACAGCCCCATGACCGTTTCAGACTTGCAATCGCTGATCAACACCATGAACCTGCTGCTTTATCAGAATAAAGTGGCCACTCAGTTTGTGCCGGCGTTTCGTCTTACCAACCTGCAGCGCAACACTGAGTTGTATCAGTCCATGGGCATTGCTGATATTGCCGCCGCCGTGCGGGCCGATATTGTCATTTACATCTATCTGCGAAAGTTTTCCGCCAAGCTTATCAGCGACAAACAGATTTCCGAAGGTTACGCCTCGGCGATCGTAAAAGTGGTGGATAAAAACGGCACGCGGCTGTGGCCCAAGGATGCCACCGATGGCTACCCCATTACAGTAAAAATTCCACAGGCGCTGGCTTCGTCGCAATCGTCTGCGGCGGTGCACAATGCCCTGATTCAGGCCGTGGCGCAAAAAGTTGCATTGCTCTTCTACAGCCACCCGCAAAGCAGCGCTGCCAATGCCGAAAGTTCGGCCAATCAGTAACGCCGCGCAATGCCCGGGCGCGGCCCATGCGCCTGCGGCCCGCAATGCCCGTTTTACAATGCCAGTGCGGCAGCCTCCCGCATAATTGCGACACTGGCCGAGCAACCAAGCCGATCAGCCCCGGCCGCCAACATGGCCTGCGCCGTTGCGAGGTCGCGTATACCGCCGGCGGCTTTTACCCTCAAGCCATGGCTGCGCTTTTTCAACAGAGCCACACCGGCCAGCGTGGCCCCGCCCGCCGGGTGAAAACCCGTGCTGGTTTTTACATAGTGGGCCTGGGCCTGCCAGGCAGCTCGACACCCAAGGGCGATTTGCCGCGGAGTCAAAATCGCCGTTTCGAGAATCACCTTGATTTTAACGCCCGGATTTTCGCGCTGGGCGGCCCGCACAACCGCTCGAATGTCGCGCTGCACCTGGGCCTCATCGCCCATTAACAGCGGCCCAAGG
Organism: Planctomycetota bacterium; assembly: GCA_021780285.1. Classification (GTDB taxonomy): domain Bacteria; phylum Planctomycetota; class Phycisphaerae; order WQYP01; family WQYP01; genus JABEVB01. The sequence goes on along the minus strand of JAJXZA010000160.1, from coordinate 2,687 downwards.
GCGACCACCATGTCAATTTCCATTGCACCGTCGGCAACACATTGCGCTGCCTCGGCAGCTTTTATGGCGGTTGTTGACGCCCCCAACGGAAAGCCGACACACGCACAGACGACGACCGTGCGGAGATTGTCAACGGCCCCGCGCGCCGGGCTGATAATCTCCCGCTGCCGCTTTGCCAGTTCCCGAGATGCCAGCTTGACCCATCGCGGGTTGATGCACACGGCGGCAAAGCGCCAGCGAATCGCCTCAGCAGCCAGACGAAGAATTTGCTTTTCGGTTGCTTCAGCCTTGAGCAAGGTGTGGTCAATAGCCGCGGCAAGGGACTCGGCATTATGCATGAACGCTCCTTTTTCAGGCCAGTGTTCTGTTGAGCCTGCAAGGCCAGTCGGTTGCAAAGCGGCGACGGACTGCAGCCTATCGCAGGATACAAGCCCGCAGGCTTGCGCGGCAAACGATTGCCGCTGCGGATATTATAAAATGCGGGGCGGGTTTTTAGGACGCCCGCCAATCTGCCGGAAATTTTTAAAGTTTTTTCTCCTTAGCGCTTGGCGAACTCGCGGGGAAGGCTATAATCGGATGTAAGGTTAAGTTGACTTCCGGAGGAACCCGCAACATGGCACGACCCGCCAAAAATTCCGGCAGTGATGATAACTTGGGCAACATGGATATTTCGCCGGCGCTGCAGGGCTGGCAATACCGCCCTGATCGTCACAATGTAAGGCTCATTCGAGGTCGCGACGGCAAACCTAAAATTCAGGTTCGATTGGACCTCGGCCTGCTTCAGATGGAAGTGAATGGACGCCCCGACGGCAAGCGTCCGCATAAAAGCCCCACAGAACTTCATTATCATCTCCAGCGGCTGGCGGAATACCGCAAAGCCCATCATTCGGACAGCGGCTTCATGCTGACCTCGGCCGAGTGCGAGGCTCTGCGCGAAGAATCTTCGATGTTTTATCATCGGTACCTTAGCTTCTTTGTGATGGAAGAATACAGCGGTGTGGTTCGTGATACGCAGCACAACCTTAGCGTCCTCGATTTGTGCCGTGCTCACGGTGAAACGCCCCATGATCGCTCCATGCTCGAGGAGTTTCGGCCGTACATCATCATGATGCAGGGCCGGGCGCTGGCATGCGACGCCATTGCCAAGGGCTTCGCCCGCACGGCCATGGCTTATTTGCGCGGGGCACTGCGGCGGATATTCAAGGCTTACGCGCTTCGCGGCCAAGAAGCTCGCCGCCACGCCCGTCACTCAAAGGAAGCTCTGGTTCTACTGGATATGCTGCGGCAGTTGCGCCGGCAGCTTCCACCGGACCCGCGGATTAAAATTCGTCGGCAGATTAAATATGCCGTCGCCCACGAAAAATACGAGCAGGCCGCCGTGCTGCGCGACCAGCTTATGGCGCTCGATACCGCCTCAGCCGGCAAGCCTATGGTCCGGCCGGCGAGAAAAAAGGCCCGGGCGTCTGCACCCGTGGCGGTGCGGCGCAGAGGCTCTAAGCCGACGGGGCCGAGCAATGGTGACTCGGCCTCCGGCTGATTCTCTTGTCTCAAACGAGCCTCAAACGCCCGCCAAAAGGAATAACCCGCCAAGCTCACAGGGTCATGCATGGCTTTTAGTCTGATTACCATAAATGTCAAGGCGTCGGCAACGCAGCCTTCCCCGGCCGCGGCGCATGGCGCTGGCAAGGCGGGACACCTGCATCACGCTATTCATCCGCTGCGCAGCTTTTACGATACCTTTATCAAGCAGATAGACATCAGTCATCTGTTTACCGTCAACAGTTGGGGCAATTGGCTGGTGCTGCTCATCGCCATCTTTGCAGGGGTGGCACTGGGGCGTTTTGCAGGCGTGTTGATGGACCGTCTGTCGCGCCGGCTGGAGGCGCGCCATTGGCATGTGCAGTCGCTTATGTTTGAAGGGTTGGTCGGCCCGGCGAATCTTTTGGTCGTGGCGGCGGGGCTTTTTATCGGCTTGGGGCAACTGCACCTGAGCGGCCTGCTGGAATCCGCATCCCGTCGCGGCGTGCTGCTGCTGTTTGCCATTGCCGTATTCTGGTATGTGTTCAATATTGTTTCCATTGTTGAACATGGCCTGAAGCATTTTGCCAGCCGCCATGAACAGGGCTTCAATACGCAGTTCATACCCATCATCCGAAAAACATTGCGTATTTTTGTCGCCATTATCGGCGTACTGTTTATTGTGCAGAATGTTTTTGACCGCGACATCGGCTCGTGGCTCGCCGGGCTGGGAATCGCCGGGCTGGCGGTTTCACTGGCGGCGCAGGATTCGCTGAAAAATATCTTCGGCTCGCTGACCATCTTTCTTGACCGGCCGTTTTTTGTGGGTAACAGCATTATTTATCAGGGCTTTACAGGCACGGTTGAAGAAATTGGATTTCGATCCACGCGTGTACGACAGCTCGATGGCTCGCTGGTAAATATTCCCAATTCCGACATCGTAAACAACTCAGTATGTAATTTGGCCAACCGGCCCTATTTCAGGCGGATTTTAAACGTGACGATCACCTACGATACGCCGGCGGTGAAAATTAATCAGGCGATAGAGATTATCCGCAGCCTGCTGGCATCTGAAGCGTTCGCCGGTTCGGTTATCAATCCTGATAATCCTGCTGATAACCCGCCGCGCGTCTTCTTTAACGATTTCAACGCCGACTCGCTCAATATTC
>JAJXZA010000398.1 GCA_021780285.1 Planctomycetota bacterium | reverse complement strand
CCGGCAGTACATGCGGGTTAAGTGCGGCAGGCACCAAAAAAAGTTCGCCTATTGCAATGAGCGATCCAAGAATAAGCACGAGGCTTGTAAGCACGGCTTGTGCGAGCTTGGCGGCGGTGGCCTCGCCGTGCTTTTGCTGCACGTCGCGGTATACGGGCAGAAACACGGCTGTGAGCGCGCCTTCGCCAAAAATTCGGCGAAAGAGATTGGGTACCTGAAAGCCCATCCAAAAGGCGGACCATTCCGTGCCCACGCCGAGAAAATAGCTGCAGGCTTTATCGCGGAGCAGCCCAAACACTCGAGAAACCAGGGTAAGACGTGAAATGAGGTTGGCCTGTGAAACAAACCCGGGCGCGGTGGGGGCGCCGTCAGGGGTTGTTGTGCTGTTGTGCGTGGTGTCGGCCATCCGTGGCGTCTCCAGAAGGTGCGCTGTCAGCAGGCGGCATCAGGCGGTTGCCGCGGCTGCCGCCAAGTATGCCTTTATGCGTTGACATTGTGCGGCTGGGTCGTCTGACGCAATGACGGCAGAGCAGACGGCCACGGTACCGATGCCGGCGGCCGTTAACTCGCCTATATTCTCCGGTTTGATTCCGCCAATGGCAACGCAGGGAATGCGGCGTTCGGCGGCCCAGCGAGAGACTTCTGCGGCGTAGCGGGGGCCAGCTATGAGGTCTTTGGCCTTGGTACTGGTTGGAAACATGGGGCCTGCGGCAATGTACGAGGCTCCCTGCTCAATGGCTTGTTGTGCCTCGGCGAGACGACTGGTGGAAACGCCGATGAGCATATCGCCGCCAAGCAGACGCCGCAGCTCGCCTGGGGGTAGATCGCTCTGGCCGACATGCACGCCATCGGCGCCGGCGAGCAATGCAATGTCGGGGCGGTCGTTGAGGATGAAAATAGCCCCGGCTTGACGGCACAGTTCGCGGGTCTGGCGGGCGCGATTGAGCAGGTCGGCATCGGGCAAATGCTTTTCGCGGAGCTGCACAACATCCGTGCCTGCGGCGAGAATTGCTTTAAGCACCTGCAACCAGGGTTGCCGGCAGAGCGATTCAGTCAGTAAAACATAGAGTTGGGCCTCGGCGAGGCGTGTGGCTTTGTGGCTCATGGTTTGCAGTGATTTTTCAATGGTATAAGCGCGGTAACGCAGGGTTTCGAGTTGCCGGGCGAGCGCGGGGGAATCGAGTTTGGTCGTTTCTTCGAGAACTCGCAGCGACTCGGTAAGGCGCTTGGCATTGGCGCTGATGATCGCGGCGGAGCTGGTGCGGGTAAACTCATCGGAGGCCTTGATGGTTGTGCCTACATCGGCGGGGGTATTACGGCTGGCAATCAGCATGGCCGCATCAAGCGATTGATAAACGACCGCCAATTCGTGGCGTAACTGTTTGATGGCGCTGCTGGCTGCGGCGTGATCAAATTGAAAGCGGGCATAGTCTTCCAGCACGCGGAGCGCTTCGCGTGCGCGGTTGAAATTGGCGTCGAGTATTCTGGCGGTAGCCGGCAACATGGGGGCATTATAGCCGGACAATCGGCATGCGGGGAGCATCGGGCTTACGGGCCTGTCAGCGTATGGCTACTCAGGGGCAACTTCATCGTCGGCTACGCGTGCGGCGTGGCGCAGTGACCACGGGTGATAGCGTGCCACGCCACGTTTAGACTCGCCGACAAATTGCACAAATGCCGCCACTTCCGGGTCGCAGGCGATTTCCGGCGGCAGCGTCCTGATGGCCTGTGCCATCGGTAGGCGACCGCCATCGCGGTAAATAATTTGAAACATTCGTCGCACGGCATTGATGCTTGACCGCGGCATGCCTGACCGCCGCAACCCTACGGCATTAAGCTGAGCAACGCAGTTAATAAGCATTGCGATCACGAATGGCGGGATGTCTACATTATGAGACGATGCGTTGGAAACCATCGCGAGCTTGCCTACGCGGCAAAATTGATGAATGGCGCAGTGCGCGCCAATGATGGCACGATCCTGCACAACGACGTGCCCGCCGAGCGTGGCATTATTTACAAGGGTAATGTTGTCGCCAAGGACGCAGTTGTGGCCCACATGGCTGGCGACCATTAGAAAGTTTTTGGAGCCGATGACCGTGCGACCGTTGGTGCCTCGATGTACCGTAACCGATTCACGAAAAATGTTGTCGTCGCCGATGTGCAGATCGCTGGGTTGACCTTTATGTTTCAGGTCCTGCGGGGCGTCCCCGAGCGACGCAAAGCTGTGGATTTTATTATTACGCCCCATTACCAGCGGTCCGATGAGCTTGGCGTGGCTGCTGATAACGCAGTCAGGGCCGATGGTTACAGCGCCTTCAATAACGGCGTAAGGGCCGATATGCGTTGAAGCGTCAATACGGGCTTGGGTATCTACAATGGCCGTTGGATGAATCATAGGGGCTGCTCAGATCATATAAGATTTTGACCGCAAATTTTACATGTTAAATTTGCAATGTTTCATAAGCTATGAAGTTTATCATCCATTCCCCGCGGGTGCATCCGTCAGGTCGGCGGCGACGTAGGTAAGGCGGCGCTTTTTCATCCAGCGGACGGCCAGTAGGTCTACAAACGCCCGAATAACGCGGCTGCCGAATTTATATTTTGTTACCCCGTGCGCCCGTGGATGGTGGCTCACAGGTACCTCAATAACCTTAAAACCCCGCATTTTTACCAGCGTCGGGAAAAACCTGTGCATGCCCTTGTAAAGCGTGAGGCCCGCGAGGCACTCGCGCTTGTAGACCTTAAGAGAGCAGGCCGAGTCTTTAATGTCTTCGCCGCTGAGCCGGTTGCGAATACCATTGGCGATTTTGGTTTGAATGAGTCGCAGCACATTGTCGCTGCGCTTTTGGCGCCAGCCGTTGACCATGTCAACCTCCGGTGAAAGCATGGCCATGAGGCGCGGTATTTCGCTGGGGTCGTTTTGCATGTCGGCATCCACCGTGCCCCAGACGCGGCCTCGTGCATGGCGAAAGCCCGCGTCCATGGCGGCGGTTTGACCGCTGTTTGTTTTAAGTGATATGACGCGCAGCCAGCGGTATTGACGGGCGAGTTCGAGGAGTTTTTCGCGAGTGCCGTCGATACTGGCATCATCCACAATGATACATTCAAAAACAATGCCCAGGGGAACAAATACATCACGAATACGCTCAACCAGAGGCGTAACATTTTCGACCTCGTTAAAGGCCGGCGCTATGATAGAAAGCTCCACCACGTTTTCAGTCACCTGCATACTCCACACGCATACGCCGCGGCATGTATTCTCCCGGGTGTTGTGCCGGCGGCGTCAAGAAGTATACGCCAAGATGGTTGTTTTGTTGCATGACGGCGGCTTTGCCGGCGGGCGCTCCACAGGCCGTTGCTTGTTCGGTTCAGGCGGCTGTGTGCAGGCTGGTTACTGCAACCACCGCCGCGTTAATGCACACTGGCCGGGCATTTTTAGGCAGTGTTCGAAGTGCCGCCGCAGCAGCCTGCAGGGTGGCGCCGGTGGTACAGATGTCGTCTACAAGCCAGACGATTTGACCGGCCAATTCGGAGTGCAGCCAGGGGTCGTTTGCGGGGGCAAACGCACCGCGCATGTTATCAGCGCGAGCCGTGGCGGAATCAGCGACGGCTTGGGGCGAAGTGTAACGTACCCGTCGCAGGCAGTCGAATACGGGCCAGTTGAGGATATCGCCGGTTTGAGCGGCGATTTCTTCAGCTTGGTTAAAGCCCCTCCAGAAGCGCCTGCGCCAATGCAGCGGCAGCGGCACGAGAATGTTGCGCGGTGGAACGCCGGGGGGCACAGCCATTGTGGGCTGGCGCAAAAGGGCCTGCTGTATAGCTTGCGCCAGTAGCGGGGCCAAAAGGTGGGTAAGTTCCCACCGCCGGTGAAATTTTATTTGAGCAATCAGGCCGTTGAGAGGTGGGGCCAGAGCGCCGGCCCGCACGATAATATCGAGGCCAAGTCGCCGCGTAGGACATCGCAGGCAAGAGACAGGCTTGCCGGGTGACGTCCATTGGCTGGCGGAAGATCCGCACCTGGGGCAGTAGGGTTCGAGTACGAGCTGCGCCATTTTTTTACGTACGGCATCGGTGAGGCCATGCTCATGGGATTGCAGCGGCGCGCCGGTGATCCAGCAGGTTTGCGGGGCAACGGGCGATGCCAGCGAACCGATAAGACGGGCTAGTTTACGGGCTGGGGCAAGGCGATTGTTGGCGGTCGCCCGTTGGGAATCGCTCATGAGGCAAACTCCACAAGCACTGACTTAAAGCGTTCAATGATTTGTGCCGCGTGTTGCGTATTAAACGCCATGGTTCGCCAAGTGGCGGCCAGCGTAAGTTGCGGGCCGATGGTGGTGAGTGTAAGCACCAGCGGCGAGAGCGGCCCCGTAGGAGAGATGCGGGCATAATCCAGAACCGCCGGAAGATCGTCCGCATCTGGAACCGGCGGATTACACCAGGAGCCGGTCAGGTTGACGTTTGAAATACCCGCAACCGTCGGGAGATTTTTGGCAAAAAAATCCGCGTGATGGCGCGCGTGGCGGTAGCGCTGCCACCAGAATTGCGCTACCGCAAATGAATCGAAGGCGCGAACAGCCTCCGCCGATTGTTTTACCTTTCGCGATCGTTTTGCAGTTTGCTGGACCAGAGCCTGCACATTGCAAGCTTCGGGTGCCCTGAGCACCGTTGCGTAACAACTCAGGTACATGCCAAAAATATTATCGAGGGGCGGGTTGGCCTGATTACGTATATCCACAATGGTGCCAAGGGCAATGGCGCGGCGGGGGGGATGCAGGCGGCGGCGGCGCGGTTTTGCTCGGTGTTGAGCTGTAAACTCCCCCATGGCGATGGCCAGGGCGGCCAAAAATAGATCGTGTACGGTTGCGGATTGGCGCTTGCCGGTCTGGCGAAGGGTGTTGATCAACCCGGTGGGGAGACGGTGAAAATCAAACCCGCAGGTGAAGTCGGTTGGATCGGATATATCCATGCGATAGGCGCTGCGATGCCGCCAGTAGTCGCGTGCTGAAAACAGCCAATCGCGCAGGGTAATCGCCGGAGCAAGGCGCCTGCCGAAGTAGTGCCGGTGGTTGCAGGTGGTCATGGTCGGTATGTTTGTCAGGGGGGTATCAGGTTGGCCGTAGGCTTGGCGCAGCAGACGCATGATGTTACGGATGCTGTGGCTGTCAGCCAGCCAATGGTCATAGATAGCCAGCAGGCTGTAGCGATCAGGAGCCTCGGCCAGCAAGAAAAAGCGGATGGGAATTTGATCGGCGGCAAAGGGCATGGCCAATTGCGATGCCGCCAGCGTGCTAAAATCAACAGAGGAGTTTTGCACGCATGCTTCGGCCGGTTCGAATGATACGGCATCCCCGGAAAAAATCGGTCGGCCAATGCCGATTGCCTGAAGCACGCGGTTGGCGGCTTGGTTCCAGCGGTTTAGATCAGGTGTGCCGGCAAGAGTCATCATCTGGCCGGCGTTGTATGCTTTCAGTCGGCCCCAGTCGCGCATGAGTTGCTGAAATGGGTTTAGCGCCATGGTTGGCCGGCCTGTGGAAGTTGGTGGTGTGCTCAGAGGTTTTTGCAAAGTTGTCAGGCCCCATTAAGGTTGCGGGAGCACCGGCGTCCCATGCAGGTGTATTTTACGATGCCCGGAACTTTGGGAAAAAGCGACCCACGGCGTGCCGATAGTCTTGGTATTTTTGCCCATGGGTTGAAATGAGATATTGCTCTTCGCGTCGAGCTTCAACCTGCAGCATGGTGATGTGTACCGCCGCGGTTATAAGCATCAGCGGCGTAGGAACAACCGCAAGCACCGCCAGCATCAGGGCTATCGAAAGGGCATAAATGGGGTGCCGGACATACTGGTAGGGGCCTCGAACAATTAATTCCAGTGTTTCGCCGGGGTCAATGCCGATGCGCCACGAACGGCCCATACGATGCCAGCAGATGAACGTAGCCCACAGCGCGGCGATGGCCGCCAATGTGCCGACAACAGCCGATATTTGCACCGGCAACGAGCGGATGTTAAGCAACCTCGCCAAGAGCCAGTGGTGGCTGGTGGCGGGTATAAGCCCGGCAATCCATGGTTGGACGCACCAAGCCAACACGGTGGGCGCCCAAACAAGGCGCATCCACTGGCCGGTACGTTCGCGTGGCACAAAATTGGGGTCCTTGCCAATTTTGCGTGAAAGCTTAATTCCCTTAACCAGCACGGCCCCCCAATAAACTGCAAGGACCAAACCGCAGGTGATGGCGGTGGCCGTAGCAACAAGTGGCTGGGGCGAATTATACATGCGGTCAGCCTTTGGGTTTGCTTGTGACGGAGGTGAGAGCGGTATTCACTGACTGTAGCGGTGGCATCGTCGGTTTGCTGTAAGGCCCGGCTATGTTGAAGGCGTGCGCCCGCTGAAGGGCGTGCATAATGTCGTTAACCATCATGTTTTGTACGCCCGGGTTGGCGCTTATGCTGACATGGTTGATGCCGCTGGTGTCAAAGCCAACGTTGGCCGTTGCCAAATTGATATTGGTGAGGCGCGTCACGGCGGGGTTCTGAGCTTCCGCGGAGACGCCGCGCCACATTGGGAACCAGTCGGTAAGCGGATGGCTCTTATAGATAACGATGCAGCGTTCGACATTAGGTGGAATGAGCGGCGGCGTGACCGGATCGCAGAGGAGAAGCAATGCTACCTTAATGCCCCGGCGGCCCAAAGCCCTGGCGATGCGAATTTGGTCATCGGCACCCCAGGAATGCCCCACCAGAATCAGGGGACCTTGAAGCCGGCCGGCCCTGTATTCAAACTCTAGAAAACTGCGAAGGCTGTAGCGTGCTTCATCTGCAACGGCGGCGGAATCCACAATATGAGCGGCATTGAGGTTTTGCGTAAGTGTATCCATGCCGGTGCTGAATATGCCGAGAAAGCCCCGCATGGCGTACAGGTGGCCTTCGTACTCGTAATGGCGTTCAACGCCGATACGCACCGTGCGCATAACCGGGTCGTTGGGTTGACCGCTTAAGTCTATACACCCGGTTGAAGCCAAGCAGAAGACTGCGAGGCATACACACAATAACCTTGCTCGCCAAGTGCATATCAAACTATCTATCATGCTTTTGTAAAAACCCCATATTACATTCTTGCGCTAGGGCCATCGGCCTTAAAGGCCGCAGCAGCGACAAACCGATCACCGTCCCCTATAAGATACTGCCAAGATACGCCCGTGCCAATACGATGGTTCACTTGTATTTTGGAAAAACGATAAGGTCGGCTCCAAGGCAATGGCTCCGGGGGGCGTGGCCGGCAAAGGTATGCCGGTTGACTCGAAAGGCGTAAACTACCCCAAGTTGGCTGCATACGCAGCAGCGCGATATGGGCCATCCGCCAGAATCGCATTTTGCGGATTGCGGCGGAGGCGTGGCTTTTTAGGCAATACAGAGCATATCGGGATGACAGAAAAGGTGATACGCCGCTTGCAAGAAATGAGTGAAGTATCTAACAAAAACAGATCGCTCCCGCACCACGGAGACTTTGCCGGTGGCGGCGGTTTGATCATGGGATGGCTTTTGGCGGTTTCAATGCTGGTGCTTTTAGGCTGCAGCAGCAGGCGAACGCCAGCACCTGATACGGTGCTTCCGCAGCAGGGAAAAGCGGTTATTTTGACTATGCATCCCAACCTGGGCTATGCCGTGGTGCGTTCCGATGATGGGACTCATATTATTTGGTGGGACCAGCGGTCCCTGTTTTTTTATAACGGTCAACAGAGCAAAACACTGTTGGCGAAACCCGGCGATACCGTGCATTTTGACGGACTTGCCGCCGATGGCGAGGTGTACATAGGAACCGCCTGGCTTGGCCCCGAGCCAGTGATCTTGACCAGCCCGGCCTTGGCGCCGCCGCAGCGGCCCTCGCTTACCACGCGACCTGATGCGGTCGAGCGCCCCCCGTAATGATGCCGCCAAAGAACCAGACCGCGCCATCGTAAACTGCTGGATGGCACCAGGGCGGGGGGCGGCCTTCAGGCTACGACAGCATCAAGCAGGCTGGTGGATGCCACAACCGCTCGCTGGACCATCACCTCCGCCCGGTTAACGTGTATGCCGACGGTGCGTGTTTGAGCCAGGTAAAACTCCTTGGAGGATCGGCTGTCGCGGCAATCGTGTACATCTGCGTCGCACAGCACCAGAGCTTGTGTATCTACTGCTGTAAGCGTGCCGATATAAATAAGAGGCCCTTGGGTATCCAAGACCACTTTTTGCCCGATCCAGCGAGTCAGAGGGTCATGGGGGGCGGAGTCTGGCGGTGGAGTATCCATTAAAATTTCCTTGAGAGGAATCACAGTCACGATTATAGTGCTTTCGGCGGGGTTGAACATAGCCGGCCGGGAAGGCGGCTCGCGGCCTGCGGCTTACTGAAAAGGAAACATCTTATGCGTACAGCGTTTAGACCATCTGTTTCGCGTCTGGTTGTTCTTACACTTGCCGGAGCCGCGCTGGTGACCAGCGGGCTTTTCATGCAGGCCACGCGCGGGCAGACGGCGAACCCGTCGCTTGACCAGCAGATTGCCGCTCGAGAGAGTAAAATTGGCCCGAAAGATGCGGTTGGGCATGAGGAATTGGCTCGGTTCCTGTTTCAGCATGCACGCTACGATGAAGCGCTGGATCAGGTAAAAGCGGCATTGGCCATCAATCCGCACTTTCAGGATGCCATTCTACTCAAGCATATCATTGATAAGAAGCTGCAGTCCATGGCTGCGGGACAGCAGTCTGCAACCACGGCTCCGGCGAGCCACAGAGTCCACAAGCTGCTGACCATAAACGATATTTATAAGATCAGGCTCTGGGAACTCTCACGTCCAGAGTTGCAAATGAACGCTCCTAAGCCGTTGGAAGGCAGAATCGTTGGAGGCGACAAAACGCTGCGGCGATTCTGGACGCATGTTGTGATGATAGACCCTCGCTATGAGAATCAAAACTTGACCCGGCACGATCGCGACCATTTCATGCGTCCGAGCAATTTTCCCAATCAAGTGCATTTCATGTTGCAGATGGGCACCGCAAAGTATTGGAACAAGATTGAAATACTCAGCGACCCGGCCGCCATGCAGATTTTTCGCACGACGGTTCAGCCCTTTGTGCTCCAAAGCTGTGCCACCGTCGGCTGCCACCGCGGGCAGGATTTTAAGGGATTTAAGCTTTTTGGGGCCGGTGGAACGCCAAATGTCCGTAAAACGTACACTAACTTTTACATTCTAAGCACCTATGCTTATAAAGGGCAGAAGCTGATTAATCGGGGCAATCCGCAGCTTTCACTTATCTATCAATATGCTTTGCCGCGGGCGGACGCGGCCTACCGGCATCCCGGTAAGAAGCAGATTCCGTATCGGACCTTTAATCGTCAGAAGATACTGAATTGGGTTGAGTCGCTGCGCTATCCATCGCATGATTATGGTTTTTCTTATCAACTGCCAAAGCCCGCATCCAAATAGTTAATGGGGTCGTGGGAGGGTGCCGTGGATGGCGCAGTTCCGCGGATGATTGCCGTGGCCTGTACCGCCGGACCTGATTAGCTGGTTAGCCTGTGTAACGGGTAAGCTGCGCATTATGCCCCGGCGGGCCGGGCGAAGTGATTGATACCGGGCTTGAATACGACTTTATCTTCCAGCACCACCAGTTCTTCGTTAAGAAAATACTGTACCGCTTTGGCCAGCGTCTGCGCTTCAAGTGCCAAACCCCGCTCCCGGACGTCGTCGGCCGAATCTTCGCCGACATTGATATGAAAAACATCCTGTAGAATGATGGGGCCTTGATCGAGTTGTTCGGTTACGAAGTGAGCGGTACAACCCGTAACCCGTACGCCGCTCTCGTAAGCCTGCCGGTATGGACTTGCCCCCGGAAAATGCGGAAGCAGGGAGGGATGGATATTGATAATTTTTGATTTGAAAGCCCGCACAATTTCAGGCGTTAAAATCTGCATGTACCGTGCCAGAACCACAAGGTCTGGCTCAAGCAGGCGCAGTTCTTCCAGGAGCCAGGAAAAATGTGCGGCTTTTTGAGCGGGCTCCGCTCCAGACGAATGATGTTTGAAAACCAGCCCCGCATCGGCGGCGAGCGGCTTGAGAAGGTCGTGATTGGAGAGAACCGCGGTGATGTCTCCGCCGAGCTGCCCCTTGGCGGATAGTTCCAGAAGGGTTTGAAGGCAATGCGGTTCGCGGCTTACGAGCACGGCCACCCGCTTGACGCGGCTGGTTCGCTGCAGTGCCACGCGAACCTCCATGCCTATGTCGCGCCCAACGGCCAGCAGGCCGGTGATTAACTCGTCGAGCGAGTCGGTCATGTCGCGGAGGTCCACCAGCATATCCATAATGAACACCCCGCCCACCACGCGTTGCTGCATGTCTTCAATATTGATTCCGCGGTTGGCGACATAGGTTGCAAACTTGGCGACCACGCCTTTTTGGTCGCGCCCCTGCACCGAAATCACCGCCAGAACTTTGGCTGTTTTGTTCATGTATGCTCCTGTGGGCATCAGTCGTGATGCACGGCCTGCCATTGTTGTATCGCCACGCCGGCAGCACCGATAATGCCCGCGTCGCCGCCCAGGGACGGCAGGGTGATTGTTACCTGCGGCGGCGTCATGCGCCAATACTGTTTGGCAAAATGCCGCCGTACCGGCCGCAAAAGTTGGTTGCCGGCCGCGGCCATGCCGCCGGCCAACACGATCATATCGGGGTCTATCATATGGGTGATATTTACGCAGCCGATGCCAAGGTACCGACACATCGCGTCCCAAAGCTCGCGGGCAAGTTTATCACCGGCGCCGGCATGCTCGGCCACATCACGGGCGCTGACGGCGCCATGTTTTTTCAGCACCGCACGCAACGAACTTGGTGCGTCGTCGGCTTTGAGCCTGGCGACGGCTCGCTCGCCCGTGCGATGAGCCGAGGTATAAACTTCCAGGCAGCCGCGTTGCCCGCAACCGCACGGGTCGCCGCCCGGCACGATGATGGTGTGGCCGATCTCAGCAGCGGACTCGGTTGCGCCATGAACCAGCCGCCCATTGACAATGATGCCGCCGCCGACGCCGGTGCCCAGCGTCAGCATTACCATGCTCCGGACTGATTTGTTGCGCCCTACGCCGGCCCAAAACTCACCGTACGCTGCCGCCTTTGCATCGTTCTCCAGGGTGGCGGGCTTGCCTAAAGCTGATGCGATGCGATCGCGCAGATGAACATGGGACCAACCCGGTAAGTTAGCCGAGCGATACACGATGCCGGCGGCCGTCGAAAGCGGCCCCGGCGACGCAATACCCACCGCGGCAATGGTGTTCATGCTGATTTTAGACCGCTTAACGACCGATTGGGCCGCTTTTATCAAGTTGGCGATTACGACATCGGGCCCACGCCCGGTGGAAATATGCACCCGCCCCAAAAGTTTGCCATCACGGCTGACCACGCCGGCTTTAATGTTGGTGCCGCCGAGGTCGAGTCCAATGAAAAGTTCCTTGCTGTTGATCATGGTCGCTCCATCTAATATCTATTGAATCAGCCTCCGGTTTTGGGTACACGGCGAGCCTTGGGCAGTGCCGCGGTCAGGCGAGACCCCGGAGCGTTGATGCCCAGCAGCGACAAGGCATCTCGCTCCACCATCCGCCGCAAATCGCTCCGCGGAACGAGAGGCAGCGGTGTGCCCTGCGCGGTTTGATTAATCGCATATACCGCTTCAATGCATTCGGCAGCGGTGGCAAACGGAAAGTCGCTGCCAAAGAGCACTTTATTCAGCACGCCCATCTGATAGGCGCGAACAATCGCGTCGTAGCCGAGCCATGGGCGGTGCAGCAGTCCGGCGACGTCAGCGTAAACGTGTTGGTGTTTGGCCAACAGGGTGAGCGTTTCGTCCACCCATGGATAACCGCAATGCGCGATCACCAGTCGCAAATCGGGGTAGGTGCGGGCCACTTCATCCAGCAGAATCGGCCGGGCATATTCCAGCCGCGTTTGCGGTGTGAGCACGGGGCCGTTGGTGAACACCACCGGCAATTTAAGTTTAGAGGCTGACTCGTAAACTTCGAATGCCCGCGTATCGGATGGATGAAAATCCTGGGCGGCGGGGCTGAGCGTTATGCCGCCGACCCACGATTCGCCGCGAAGCGCCTTTATTTGCCGGGCGGCTCCCGGTTCGGTGGGGTCTAACCCGGCAAAGCCGATCATCTGGCTCGGGTGCTCGCGGCAATATTCGGCGATGAACCGATTGGGAATCTGTGCGTTAAGATGGCGGCTGGTAAAGCCCAGCACAAAGCAATAATCCACAGGCTCGGAAGCGGCAAAGTGGGTGGCAATGTCGGCTTTGGGCAGCAAACGCACTCGCCGATCACCCAAAATAACCGGTTGCTGCAAAAGGCTCGTGCCGTTAGGGCCAAGCTGTTCGGGGCTTTCCCAGATAAACGTATGGCAATCAATGATCAAAGAAGCTCCTTGTACGGCATCTTAACGCAGGGCGATGCGCGGGTCGGCACGGGCGCAAAGCACATCCACCAGCAGATTAAATACGACGATAAGCACCGTGTAAACCATGGTGATGCCCAAAACAAGCGGTATGTCTTTATTGATGCAGGCATTGACGAAGTTTTGTCCCATGCCGGGAATGTCAAATATTTTTTCGACCACAAAAGAGCCGGTTAGAATAGCGGCGGCGGCGGGTCCTAAATAAGCCAGAATTGGCGCCGCTATGTTGGCGCCGGCATGGTGTGCTACGACGCGCAGCGGGCTGGCTCCCTTGGCCTTGGCGGTTCGAACAAAATCGGCTGAAAGAGTGTCGAGCATTGTGCTGCGCGTAAGTCGGGCGATATAGGCCAAAAAGCCCAGTGCCAGAGTAAACGCCGGCAATATGAGTTGCGAAAATCTTCCCCAGCCTCCGGGTGGAAGCCATGAAAAGTAAACGCTGAAAAACAGCAGCAGCATGGACCCGGCGACAAAACTGGGCACACTGATGCCCGCAATACTAAGTGCGGCTGTAAATGCATCGGGCCAACGGCCCTTAAACACCGCAGAAATAGTTCCCAGCAGCACGCCGATCCACAGCGCAAGCAGTAAGGCCATGGATCCCAGCGCCACCGAAACCGGCATCGTCTGGCGGATAATGTCCAGAACAGTCCAGCTTTGGTAACTGATGGTCGGGCCTAGATCGCCATGGGTTATGGCTCTCCACGGATAGGCCCAATAAGCATGCCATGGATGGTTCAGCCCATAGCGCTTGGCCAAAGCGTGCAAAACTGCTGGTGGCGGTTGCTTTTCGCCTACGAAGGGGTTTCCAGGTGTCGCCATAAGCAACCAGAATGTTGCGGTATAAACAATCCATAAGACCATAGCGGACTGCAACAATCGTGAAAACATGAATTTTGTCATGGCGCAGCCCCCGCCGCGACGGGTGAATGGGTCCGATGGGCCAGCCAAGCTCGCCTGAAATGGACGTATTTCAATAGAGTAATGGCTCGCGAGTTGGGGTATACGCCTCCGACTTCCTGATTATTGTATATCGGGCCGTTGCTGAATTGATACAGTGGAGCCGCGGGCATTTGTTGATCTACTAAAATTCGCTCGGCGGCTTGCAGTAACGCAAAACGTCGCGTGGCGTTTGCCTCCAGTGCTGCCTGCCGCATCAATGAATCAAACTTCGGGTCTGAGAATCTGCAGTGATTATTGGAATTACCTGTGCGAAAAAGATTCAGCCAGGTTGTTGGATCGTCGTAATCGCCGAACCAATTGCTTCGGCTGATGTCAAAATTGCCTGCCACCTCATCCTCATAATAGGTTTTGCTCTCTTCAGAAACCAGGCGTACGCGAACCCCAAGGTTGGCTTTCCACATTTTGGCTATTGCCTCGGCGATAAGAATATTTATTGATATGTCGTTATCGGTTAACAGCGAAAGTTGACGAAGGCCGTGGCCATTTGGATAACCAGCTTGCGCCAAGAGCCGTTTCGCGAGCGCTACATTTTCATCGAGGCCCTTGGGACTATGGTATCCCGCTATGGTGTCGGGCGGCACGAGGACATTTACAGACTTCTCGCCCATTCGCAAAATGCCGCGTACCAAGTCTGTTTTGTTAATAGCCAGGGCCAAAGCCATGCGAAAACGGGGGTCGTTAAGCGGGGCTTTGTCGCAGTTAAAGTTCAAAAAGGATGTGCCAAAGGCCAGCTCCGCGTGCATGTCAAGGCGAAGCCCCTCTCGCTGTTGTCGTAGCAGTGCCGGTCCTAACGCGGCGGGTACCGATGAAACAATCTGAACTTCACCCGCGTGGTATGCCAAAAACTGTGATTGATTGTCGGAATAGGTGGCCAAACGAAGGCACCCGCAGCGTACGGCGCGTCGGTCCCAATAATAAGGATTTGGCTCCAGCTGCAGATACTGGCCGAATCGCCATTGCGTGAGTTTATAGGGGCCGTCCGTTACAAGATGCGGCGGATGTGTCCAGCGTAAGTTGTAATCGCCATAACGCAGGCCGCGTCGCGGCGCGAAGGGTTGCATAGATCGGCGATTGAGCGGAAAAAACGGAGGAAACGGCATAAGGTCTAAAAAATATGTACACGGTCGGGCAAGCGTCACGACCAACTTATAATTTCCTTGGGCTTTGATGCCAACGGTGGAAAATGGCACGCGCGGCCCATGCACGTGGGTAAGGGCATTAAAATAAGCCTCTGCCCCCTTGATATGAAACAACATGGTTACATATCCGGCTCTGGCGGTTGGGTGCAGCATGCGCCGCCAGGCAAAGACAAAATCGCGGGCGGTTACCGGATCGCCATTAGACCACCTGGCCGTGTGGCGTAAATAGAATGTATATTTTGTGCCATCAGGCGAAACGGTCCATCGCTTGGCAATACCGGCGATTGGCTGAAGTGTTTTGGGGGCGTACTCCAGCAAGCCCTCCCATAATCCCATGGCGGCCCGAATGTCTTGCATCCATGTCATGCCGGCGGTGTCAAGCGTATGTATTTGCCCATTGGCTGCAAATACCAGTACCTGGCCTGTGCTGGAAGCGGGTGAGGTTATGACCATGCCCAGAAAGCCAAGTATAAGGAGGAATACAGTCGGCCATAGTAGAAATCTCACCATACGCCGGAAACAATACCCGAAGCTTGCCGACTCTTGAAGCGTTTGGGATGTTTTTTAGATTTTTCAGCCACAATGGACGGCAGCACAGCAAGCTATGAGCCGCGGCGATTAAAACCGATGATAAACAATGATTCCGACGAAAATGGGCTTCTCGGCCATGGTGCTGGCCGACGTTAAAATTTAACCCCGTTAGAGAGCAAAATGAGAGGTTCCGCTACTTCTGCAAAAGGCGCGTTCGCCAGTGTGCGTCGGGCAGAAAGTAGGGCCGAAACTTTTCGGTGCCGCCCTGTTCTTCGCTGCAGGCAAGGGCGCGGTAGAAGCCGAGTTTATTGGCCGCAGGCGAATCAATGAGACTGCTGGAGTCGGCCGCGCTCATCTGAAACAAAATGCGATAGTCGAACTCGCGCATGGTTCCGCGTTCAAAGGTGCGTTCTTGTGAGGCAAGCGTATCCACCCAGGCCAGCACATGCACGCCTACCGCCGGGCCGTCGCGTAAAAGCAAAACAAGGTCTTTCGCAGGATCGGCCTTTTTTTCCTCGCCGCCGGAAGAAAAGCTGAAATCATCTTCGCTCTTTCGCAACATGCGGTATCGCTGTAATCCATAGATAATAATGAATCGGTCCACGGCGGAAGCCTCGGGCGACTCCAGCCGACGGGCTACATCGGCGGCCAACTCGGTTATGACATCGCCGGTGCGGCGCCATTCCACCAGGTTCATCGGGCTGTTGAGGGCGGATTTCACCTTCTCGAAAGTGCCCAGCAGGTAAGAGTCGGCGGGGGAGCCGTCAAAAACATAAAACTCCGCTGCGCCCTGTGGGTACTGCACGGCCAGCGAAATCAGCGACCAGGCCATTACCGAAAGTGCTTGTTCTTCCTGCTGGCCCACCAGCAGCACATTAGCCCCGCTCTGGCGGCGGAGGGTTATGGCGGTTGGCTCTTTAATGGCGACCGGTTCGCCGATCCAGGCGCGTACGCTGGGTGGAGCGCTCGTCGGCGCGGCGCTTAAAGCCGCAATGAGGTTTTGATTGCCAGCGGGGTCTGCGGGGGCGTTGCCTTCAAATACGACGGCGGGGGCGGTGGCCGCACCTGCAACGGCTTTGGCCTTCGCGCGCACTTTATCGAGATACACGTCGCGTTTTTCGTCGGGCAGCCATGCCACCTGGAAGGGGCTGTTGGCCTCCACGAGGCCGCCGGCGTCGTTGTAAATGGCGGCTCCCGGACGCGAAAGCAGTCGCGCCGCGGAGTTATTGTCGCCGAGAATAAGTTGCGAGTCCGCTTCACTTACCTGCAGTGCGATACGCACAGCCATCTGCCCGATGGTGCTGCGCGCCAAGCCCGATGTTCCGCCGATGGTTTGCGAACCCAGCAGTAGATGAATGCCGAAGGCACGCCCCTGGCGGACGAGCCGATCGAGCAGAAGGCCGGCCTGCTGGGCCAGCGTATCGTCTTCGGAGAAAAACTCCTGGAACTCATCTATGGCCAGCAGCACACGCGGCATGGTCTGGCCTGGCTCGGCGCGGCGGTAGGAGGGCAGGTCCTGTACGCCCGCGGCACGAAACAGTTCGCCACGGCGGGCAAGCTCGGCATCAAGCCGTTCAAGCACGCTTAAGCCAAACTCGCGGTCGCTTTCGACGGCAATGGCCCGGGCATGCGGAAGCTTGTGGCTGGCATAGGTTTTAAACTCCACGCCCTTTTTGAAGTCAATCAGATACAGCTCCACCTGCGAGGGGGAGTACCACATGACGAGGTTACAGACAATGGCGTGAAGCAGGGTTGATTTGCCCGACCCGGTTTTGCCGGCGATAAGGGCATGCTGTGCGACGCCCTTGCCAAAGCGCAAAAGCTGCAGGCGTGTTGCGCCCATACGGCCGATAGGCACAGTTAAATCGGCCGCGCTGTCGCTGGTCCAAAATTCGCTTTCGTTTGGGGCGATGGTGTCAAAGTCAACCTCAACCTGTTGGCTGGCTTTGGCGGCCTAGCCTAGTTTATCGAGAAGCGGCGTGAGAACCTCTTCGGGCGGCGGCGAGGCCACCTGCAACGGAAACTGCCCGAACACCTCATCCTTCCAGCGAAAACCATCCCCTTCCTGCACGATTTGCACCGCATGGGCGGCGATATCCTTAAAGATGCCGGCCGCGCCCGCAGACGGCTGGAGTTCGCCGGCAATGAGCAGATAGACGCCGCAGCGGCTGCCGGTTGCGGCAATGCTCGCAAGCCGCCGGTAGGTATCGGTAGAAAACCCCGCGGGAAAATCGGCGATGACGACAAAGCGATAGGGTTCGGCCAGTTCGCCGGCCTGGGCGTTGTAATCATCTATGGTGGCATATTCGTTGCGAAGGTACTTCTGAATGACTGTTTCCATGTGCTCGGTCATATCGCCGAGGCGCTGCTCAATTTGATCGGGTTGGGTCCAGATGCGGCCGCCTACCAGCGCGTCGTCGTGGTCTGCCAGACGCATAAAACCTGCAAAGCTCTGGCCAAGACCTACGGGGTCTATCATGGTAAAGCGCGCACGCCCCGGAGGCAGGTCGGTCAAGATGCGCAGCATGACGGCCTGCATCAGAGAAATGGCCCGCTCGCGGCCGCTGCGCTCGTGCTGTACCAGCAGCGAAGCCCCATAAGGAAAGCTCAGGGCGGCGGGAGTGGCAAACTCCGCCGGAAACTGCAGCTTTACGGGGCCGCTGGCGTTGGCGGCATCAACAATTTGTTTGAGGTTGATGCGCATTTCTCCAAAGGGCAGCATCGCGGGAAAAGTCTCGGCGGGCCGCCAGGTCTGTACGCTTGGCGAGGCGGTCGCTGCGCTCGCTTTTTCGCCGGCTATAGCGGCAGAGGTTCCGCCGGCGGATGACATCGCCTGGCCCTGCGTATGAGTAAGGCCGTCACGAAGGCGCTGCTCCAGACGGGTCATGGCGCTTTGGCGCGTGACTGTGGCGCTGGCGATGGCGTTGTCATACTGCCCTTGCACATTCTGGTCATCGGCGCAGCGTTTTTTATCCAATGCGGTTTTGGCGGTCGAGGCGCTTTGCTCAAGCGTCTGCAGGGCGGCGGCGCGTTGCGCCTCGATATCCGCAAGTTTGCGATCGTATTCGGCCTGCACCTTGGCCATTTGTTCATCGCGCTTTTGCTTATTGCTTTGCAGAACTGCTGCGGCCTTATCGCTGAGTTTCTGCAGTTCTGCCTCACAGGTTTTGCGCGCGGCGCCGTAGAACTCCTTCTGTTGGCGGAGGCTTTCGTCGTTCCAGGTGATCGCGGCGGTGCGGCTGGCGGCGAGCGCCGAACGCAGCGGCTCATAGGATCGCAGCAGTTGTCGCTTGGCCAGCATTCGCAGCAACATGAGTAGTACAAATGTGACGACAAGCGTTATGCCGCCCACTATGGCAATAATGCGCGGGTCGAGTTTATTTGAGCCCGCGGCAAGTTGTGCCGCTACCGCCGCTCCGGCGCACAGCATGATGAGAAAAGTCCACGGCAGAACGCCAAAAACAATTTTGGGCAGCGCCAGGCCCCGGAGGTTTGCAAGCTGCGATTCCGCGGCGGCCAACTGGGCATTCATAATATCCTGGGCCGATTGGTCCGGCGGCAGGCCGGAACCTTCGACAGGGTTATCGGCGGGTTTGACGCCGCAGTGATTGATAATCTGGGCCGCGCCCTGCTCCACGGCGCCGGCGGCTTTCGAATGTTTTTTAAGGTCCTCGGCGAGCGCAGCGGCCTGCTCGCGAACTTTAATCTGCGCAGCCTCGAAGTCGCCTTCAGCAAGCCATTTGGCTTCCTGAATCTTCTGGCGATTGTCTTTTTCGGAGGCGTTGAACTCCCATTTGATCTTGGCAACAGCCTCATCCCGGGATTGCTTGAGGCGGGCACAGCGCTGGTCATAATCAGCGGTAATACCGGCGAGTTCGCGGGTGTAGTCGGCCTTGGCGGCCTCCGACTGCGAACGAAAGCGCCACGCCAGTGCTTCCTTTTGTTTTTGGAGAGTTTCTTTAGCCGTTGCGATCGCCTGCTGATAGTGCTGCTCGATCTCGCTTTCGGTGGCGGCGCACTGGCTGGCAAGGCTCAACAGGTCGCGCAGAGCCTCGCGCTGCACTTGCCGGGGAGATGCCTCGGCATGGGTTGTTGCTGGGTCGGGTGGGCTGACTTGTGTCAATGGTTGCATGGCGCCTGTCTGCTGGTTACGAACAATCTTTACTGTCCCCGTTCACGGCCAAGGCGATCAGCCGGAGATGCACCGCCTGCGACAGTTATGACCGTCCCGGCGTACTCCGTAACGCAGGCTCGCTCCTGGTAACGCAGGCATCCTGCCTGCTCGGTCGCTTCCCCCGTGAACCGTTACTCTTTACTCAACGGGATAATGCTCTCACACGCCTATCACGAATACTCGTAAGGCTTGTTTATGTACAGTCGCGGCGAACTCGGCTTAGAACGGCGGATATATGATCCATCGCTCCGGTCGCGAGGCGCACGTCGGTTTCCAGGGGATCGAGATATTTCTTCTCAAACCGCTGGCTCGCCGAGTCTCTCCAGCCGTTTTGTGTTTCCTGCCAGCGCACTTTCAGCACGCCAAACGATTTTGCCAACTGCCCACGGCCTTCATAAACACCCATAGCTTAACTCGCCTGCTCCGTTTTAGTTTCAGACTCCGGTCCGCTGGCGGGCTGCGCGACACTCACGCCGGGCAGATCAACGCTTTGATCTTGCTGGTTGAATACCGCCTCAATGCCGTCAGCTGAAAGTATAACCGAAAACCCTGTTGGTAACGCGAGAATCTTCACCCAATCCGGCCGCGCCGTCGTGAGGGTAGCGATATCCTGCGAAAGCCATTGTTCGCTTCGTGCATCGTCCAGCGCAAGCACGCACCAGCCGCTGTCGCTGGTGTCGGCGGGTGCCAGGCGGCAGAGGGCCAATCGTGGGCTGCCTGATGCGTTTGCGGCCAGAATGACGCGCTGGTTGATAGCCGCCGGTGAAATCGTATCCGCCAGTGGGCCAAGGCTCTGTTGGTGTGCCGCCGCAAGCGGGGGCAGCAAAAAGTTCAGGCCGCCGGCTGGAGCCTCCAGCCGCTGCTGCACCGTTGGCAGTAGATGTTTTGGAATGGCAGGTCGCGGCGTTTGACCGGAGCCGCCGCGGCTCATGGTGGCTTGATCGCCTGATGCAGAAGATGTTGTTACGCCCTCGGCTCCGGCGGCGGCATAGGCTTCCAGGTCTACGAGCAGTTTGTCGAGATGTGCCGCGCCGGCGGGCAGCAGCGATTCGAGGCTCGTGTACAACCGCGTGACCGATCCTTTGTAGGTTTCTATTTCTTTCTGCAAGGCCCTGGCCCAGCGGCGGGTGTTGGAAAGTTTTTGTTCAGCTTCGGCCAGGCGGGTTTTGGCGAGCCGGTTGCGTTGTCTCGTCCTCAAAATTCACAAAATTGTATTGGCGTATGGCGTCGAAGGCTGCAGCGGTGCCAATTTGTTGTAAGTTGGTGTCTTAAAGCTTGGCCAAGAAGCTTA
>JAJXZA010000301.1 GCA_021780285.1 Planctomycetota bacterium | reverse complement strand
AAAATACCATGCCCACCATTTTGCCGCGCGGCTCGCGGTTGGCATATTCGCTCATAAGTACAGCCGAAAGCGGGTAGTCGCCCCCAATGCCAAAACCCATGATGGTGCGCCAGACAATCATCGCGATAGGCCCGCCTGCGAATGCGCTGCCAATGGCTCCGATTGTCATGAGAATTGCCTCGATGCCGTAAACACTCTTCCGCCCGATTTTGTCGGCAATGGTTCCGAAGGCGATGGCGCCTACAAACGTGGCGGCAAGCGAAACCGATCCCACCAGGCCCATGGTCCACGCGAAGCCGGCCTTGGTGCCGCCGTCGGCCATGAAGCCTTTCATCCACTCCGGGCCGGCCAGCGCCAGCGCGGTGCCGATGACGGTAAGGTCAAAGGCTGAGGTAAAAAACCCCATTCCTGCGGTAATGATGGCCCGGAGGTGAAAGCCGCTGAACTTAACTTCGTTAAGCGCCTCCGAAACCTCCTGGGCATGAAGCTGGTTGTTAACTGCCGCCATGAACATTACTCCTTAAAAAATGCTGTGCTGCGCATTGTTCTGCCGATAGACCGATGCGCCTTGTCAGCGAAGCCGCTAAATACCATAAGGAATACAGGTTGGGATTCGGTTAATTTTTTGTTAGCGTTGGGTTAGCGAAAATGTCTTCATCCGACGGGCCAGCCGGTGGTTTATGGGCTTGCGCGATGTTACCATAAGGCCGACACAATGAAATATAACCATGCGGCGAGCACGAGAAATAAAGCGAGCTTTGCAAGTCGCCAGCCCCGGTTTTTGGTTGAGGGAATGCTGGTGAGTGACCATAGCATGCTTCGAATAAAAAAATATACGCCCGCGGCAAACAGCAGAACGAGCGCCAGCGCCCTTAACTGCGTGCCGGACGTTGGCGGAGAATCACCTAAGAGCATCAGGAGCGATACGCCCAGAAGAACAAGCAATCCCACGCCGATTGAAACGCCAATGGCGATCGCTCGGCCGATGCGGTCGGCGAGACTCTTGGGCCGGCCCAGAAGCAGGGCACCGGTTTGTGCCAGTCCGTGTCGGAGAGCCTCGGCCCAGACCTTTGGGCCTGGCGGTAGGGGTAGCATATCTCTGAGGGGGACTTGGCGATGGTGGCGCTGGACGGCTTTTTGTTGGGGGCCTCGGCTCTGGCTGCCGCGGGCAGCCCCGGTATTCAAACTTGCACAAATTTCACAAACCAGCGGGTCTGGTGCTTCGGTCGCGTTGGCCGGGTCCGGCATCAGACATCCGCAGATGGAACACCTCTGAGCCATGATAAATCACCCTTAAAGAGTTTATCGCCCATCTGGCGGCGGGACAATGTGCACCGGGGAGTGCGGTCAGTCCCGGGCGTGGCAATTTTTCCGGGCAGTCAGCCGGCTGCGCCGGTAACGCAGACATCTTGTCTGCATCGGCCCGAGTGTAGGATTCTGCGTTCCGCTTCAGAACAAGGCAGGCAGCCAGCGCCTTGTACCCGGCAAAAGCGACTGGGAATGCCAATAAAATCGGCATGATCCCGGGCCGCCCGGAAAAATTGCCACGCCCTCAGTCCCTGAAACAGCCCTTGCCCGGGCTGGTGAAGATGCGGCACGCTTTGTTCTCTCGGTAACGCTGCGTCGTTTTAAAATCGGTGACTGCCCAAAAAGTTCATAACATTCATGACAGAATTATCCCGTTGTATGCTGCGGGGGCGCCGCCACCCGAATCGCCTGTTTTTCGCCGTCAACTATATATTTTTCCACACGGCCGGAACAAATAAGCGATTCAAGTATGCGGTGTCGAACCTGCAGGTTCGACACCAGGTGGGGGGATTTCCAAGCGTTTATGAAATGATGCATCCCGACATAACCGGATGGCGAAAAATGCAATTCAGCCTCTCGGAGGGCGGCCAGGAAGGCATCTTCCCCCGACAAATTTACACCCCGCGCGTCGCCCCCAGCCTGGAGCGGCGAGGGCGCAGACTGATTTAAAGCAGCAAAATCGGTGATCCCCTCGATCAAGTTAATATGATCGAAAGCGGCCCGCCGTATTCGCTTTGATAAACCCTCTCCGGCCCAACTTGCCACAAAAACTTGCTTTCCAAGGCTCTGAACGCCCTCTACGGCTGGCGTCAGATCGGCGTCGCCGGATACCAACACCAAAACGTCGAATGCGTCCACAGCTGCCATCCGAAGCATGTCCGCGACCATAGAGGTGTCAACCTCCTTTTCTTGGGTAAAAGACGTTTCGCAACTGCATTGCCGGCAACGGATTCGCCTGGCAACTCGCTCAAACCGGCGTACGAAGAATCCCGGAAGAAGCTCCACGGTGGCTAAAAAGCGTGCAAGATTTTTTTGCTGCTCGGTCTCGGCCGCCTCACCTGTTTCGATGCCGGTGTAATAAAATGAGCCTACAAAGCGCGAACCCCCGGCTTTGGCTACTACCCATTTGGAAAGCTTGGCAAGGTCCACCGATGTTCCACTGGCTCGGCAGCGCCAGCCCGACCAATAGTTTTTTCCGTCGAAAAAGAGTGCTACGCGCAAGGTCCTGGCCTCCAAAAAGAAGCGGGACTGGCAGCCTCAAGAGGCCCCAGTCCCGCAAATATACACACGCCGTACCAAGGGTTCTACCACTTGGCACAAGCGTGGACCAATTCCTTGGAAACTACCGCCGCGCCAACCACGTGTAATTACTCATTATACCGGTTAGCTCAAGCTCCATTGTGCGAATCGGTTACTCTCAAACTCTAAATCGGCTGTAAGTCAAGCCGCACTCCAAGAGTATAGTGACTGCATCCCCGAAACACAAAGACGAAACGTCTGTAATTCGCCAAGGCGAAAGTCCTCCTGCGGTGCCGCCCATTTCGTCCCTATTTACCGCAGTCTTACCGATACCCGGCCCGCTTGGGTTGCCGGGGCTGGTTCGTGGGGTATGGCCTGCTCGGCGATGGCGGCGCGTACGCTGGCGGCTATGCCGGTGGGGTCTATGCCGATTTCTTTAAGCTGCTCGCTGCGGTTGGAATGTCGAATAAAGCGGTCGGGTATGCCCAGGCGTGTTACCAGGCGGGCATCGAGGCGGCGCTGCTGGGCAAACTCAATAACAGCCGTTCCAAAACCATTGATAATGGAATGGTCTTCGACGGTAATAATCGGCTTGCCGGCCGCAAAGACGGCTTCCAGCATTTCGCTGTCAAGCGGCTTGCAGAAACGGGCATCAATGACGCCCACGCTTAAGCCCTCATTTTCAAGCAGTTGGGCGGCCTGCATGGCCTGCCACGCCATCGAGCCATACGCAATGATGGTGGCATCGTCGCCGCCTTTGAGTGTGCGCGATTTTCCTCCCTCGCGGGTAATAACCCACGGAACATCCGGCCCCAGCGGCTGCGGCGGGCAGTTGTCACGCGGGTAGCGAATTTCATTGGGGTGATCAAGCGTAGTGGCAAAGTTGAGGCTTGCCACAAGGTCGCGCTCATCGGATGGCGCCATCAGCACCATGCCGGGCTGGCTCTTAAGAAAAGCCAAATCGCAGAAGCCATGATGCACCGCGCCGT
Organism: Planctomycetota bacterium; assembly: GCA_021780285.1. Classification (GTDB taxonomy): domain Bacteria; phylum Planctomycetota; class Phycisphaerae; order WQYP01; family WQYP01; genus JABEVB01. Next base: position 1,527 of record JAJXZA010000301.1, on the reverse strand, counting down.
CATCGCCTACCAGGCCGGCGCGGTCCACGCAAAACGTTACCGGCAGGCCCTGCAGGCACACTTCCTGAAATATCTGGTCAAACGCCCGCTGCAAAAATGTGCTGTAAATAGCCACAACGGGACGCAGACCGCCTTTGGTCATGCCGGCGGCCATTGCCGTGGCGTGACTTTCGCAGATGCCCGTGTCGAAGTAACGCGTTGGAAACGCCGGCTTCAGCTTGATCATACCGGTGCCATCGGGCATGGCGGCGGTGATTCCAACCACTTTATCGTTGGCTTTGGCAAGATTCACCATGGCGTCGGCAAAGGCGCTGGTCCACGAACGGCCGCTGCCCTGATTGATAACCACGCGGCAGCCTTCAACCCTGAAGGGTTTGGGGCTGTGAAACGTGGTGGGGTCTTCGCAGGCCCATTCGTAGCCTTTGCCCTTGATGGTTTTAATATGCAGCACTGCAGGGGCATTAAGGTGCTTGAGTTCATTAAGCTTTTCAATAAGGTGGGGCAGGTCGTGGCCGTCGGCGGGACCGAAGTACTTGAGGCCCAAGTCCTCAAAAATGTGGCCGGGGGCAATCGTATTTTTAATGCCCTGTTTAATGTGCGAGCCAACATCCGAAATTCGCTGGCCGTAGGGAATATGATCGAGCAATTCCTGCACGCGCTTTTTAACTTCATCGTAGGTGTGCGTTACGCGTAAGTGTTCAAGATAGCCGGCAAAAGCACCCTGCGGCTCGCTGATGCTCATGGCGTTATCATTGAGAATCACCAGCATTTGCCGCTTAAGCGTGCCGGCGTTGTTAAGGCCTTCAAAGGCCAGCCCGTTGACAATAGAAGCGTCCCCGATGAGGGCGACAATTCGCGTATCGCGGTTAAGGAGGCTATCCGCCCGCGCCATACCGACGGCGGTGCTGATGGCGGTGCCGGCATGGCCTACGGCAAACAGGTCGTAGGGGCCTTCCGATGGGTCAGGAAAGCCGCAAACGCCACCGGCTTTACGCAGTGATGCAAAGTTTTTATAGCGTCCGGTAACAAGTTTATGGGGGTAGCACTGGTGGCCGACATCCCACAGCAGGCGGTCTTTGGGCAGGTCAAAAACATAATGCAGGGCCAAAATTATCTCAACAGTACCGAGGTTGGGCGCCAGGTGGCCGCCATTGGAGCCAACGGTGGTCATAATGGTTTCGCGGATTTCTTGAGCGAGCACATGAAGTTGTTCGAGCGAAAGACGTTTAACGTCGGCCGGTGATTGAATCGTTTCGAGTAATTTGGTCATGAATCCGTTCTCAAAAAACCTAAATATCGCTGCCGATGATATTGGATGGCGTAATGTATTGTCGAGCGCCTCCCGGGCCGACGGCCCTGCCAATATAGTCCCGCGCTATTAGTGTACGCTTTAGCGGGCCTTATGCAAGGCAAAAGTGGGCTAAACGAGCCGGTTGCGTTGTCTTAAACCGCTTGACTGAAGCTGATTTTTGCAGAGGCGGTGAAAGGGGTTACCCGCAGATGTGAGGCATCAGGTCGTTTTATTAC